>CALVXV010000039.1 GCA_944371685.1 uncultured Bacilli bacterium
CTTTAAATATTTTTAATTACAATTTATCCAAAAAAATGCTATAATTAGTATGGTGATTATATGCAAAAAGGCAAAATTACTCTTTTAGAAACCTTACTCGAAGACTATAGAGAAAGTTTAATAGAAGAATTAAACATCCATGATAATCCGAGTGATAAAGAACTTAACAATATTTTAGTTTTTATCATTAAACAGTATGAACAAGAATTTGAAAATGATTTTTCTGATATTTTCATCTACAGTTATTATAAAAATATTTTGAATAATTATAATAATACAATGAATAAAATCTTAAGCTTCATCAAAACTAAAAAACCATTAAAAAACGATGGTAAAGATGAGGCTATGCAAGCTGAGAGAAGAGACTGTGATGATGTTTTATATTTATACAAATTAAAAATATCTAATCAACCACACACCTTAATCAGTCAAGTTACTGGCCATGAAATCCCTGTAAATCAATCAGTAATAAATATTATTAACAATAATGACATCTTTATGGTACCTCCAAAAGGAAAACCAGAACTTAGAGGGCCACATTCTAATTACACTATTGAATATAGTTTAGATTACTGGGAAAATTTCAAAAAGCAAATCACAAACTACACTCAAGATTTTGAAAAAAATCATTCTGAGGACTTCTTGGAAGACCTTGCAGATTATCGTTTTTGGTTAAATCAGTACAATGTTTTTAATATCTATATAAATAAATTAAATAATGAAAGAGAAACGAAAGAAGGAGAAAAACATGTCAAAAATTAAAGATATAATTGCTAGAGAAATTTTAGATTCAAGAGGTAATCCGACCGTTGAAGTTGATGTCATTTTAGATAACGGTATCTTAGGTAGAGCAGCCGTTCCATCAGGTGCATCAACTGGAACTAAAGAAGCCCTTGAACTTAGAGATAATGACCCTAAAAGATACATGGGTAAAGGTGTTTTAACAGCCGTAAATAACGTAAATAACATTTTAAAAAAACCATTAATTGGAATGGATCCACATAATCAAAGAAAAATAGACGAAACTCTATTAAAACTAGATGGCACTGAAAACAAAGAAAAATATGGAGCTAATGCTATCTTAGGCATTTCCTTAGCCAATTTAAAAGCTGCTGCCTTAGATGAACATAAACCATTATTTGAATACGTTGGTAAAGAATACTCCATGCCCATAGCTATGATGAACATATTAAATGGCGGTGCTCATGCTGATAATGGATTAGACTTTCAAGAGTTTATGATAGTTCCAAATGCTGAAACATTCAGCACAAGATTGCAAATAGGCAGTGAAGTTTTCCATCATTTAAAAAATGTTTTAAATAAATCTGGATATCATACAGGAGTAGGGGATGAAGGTGGTTTTGCTCCTGACTTAAATACAAATGAAGAAGCCTTGGACTTATTAATGAAAGCTATAGAGGATGCCGGCTATACTCCAGGTCAAGATGTAAACATTGCCCTAGATGTTGCCGCTAGTGAATTTTATGAAGATGGTATCTACAATCTAAAAGGAGCCAATTTAAAATTAACTACCGATGAATTAATTAACTACTATCAGCACCTATTAAATAAATATCCAATTATCTCTATCGAAGATCCTGTTGATGAAAATGATTGGACAGGCTTCCAGAAAATGACTGAACAATATGGTGATAAAATTCAATTAGTAGGTGATGACCTTTTTGTCACTAATAAAAAATATCTTCAAAAAGGCATTGATATGCATGCTGGTAATGCTATCTTAATCAAAATAAACCAAATTGGAACAATCACAGAAACCTTAGATACTATAAATTTAGCTAAACAAAACGGATATAAAACAATAATATCACATCGTAGTGGCGAAACCGAAGATACTTCAATTGCTGATTTAGCTGTTGGTTTAAACTTAGGACAAATAAAAACCGGTTCATTATCCAGAACTGATAGAACATGTAAATATAATGAATTACTAAGAATTGAAGAAATACTAAAAAAGACGTCAAATTAAATTTTTAACGTCTTTTTTAATATTCATAATAACCGGTAAAATAATCGGCTTTCTTCCAGTATGCAAATTAATATAACTACTTAAGCTATTAGTAACTTCTGTTTTTATATCCGCATAATTTACGCCAGTTTTAATTTTATTAATAATTGCCTCTTTCGCAATAAGTTCTAATTTCTTAAGTAAATCTAAATTATCATTAACTAAAACAAAGCCTCTTGTAATAATATTTGGATTTGTAAGTAATTTACCATTTTGAACATCAATGTTCACAATAACTACCACAATTCCATCATTAGCCATTATCTTACGGTCTTTCATTACCGCATTACTAACATCACCAATACGGTTACCATCTACATAAGTGTCGCCAGCTGGAATATGACCAACTTTTTTAACCACCCCTTTTTTCATCGAAAGTACATCACCATTAGTTAAAACAAAGGTATTTTCCTTTGGTACATCACATTCTATGGCAATATCCGCATGTTTTTTAAGCATTCTGTATTCTCCATGAAAAGGCATAAAATATTTTGGCTTTGCTAATCTAATCATCCATTTTAATTCTTCCTCATTCGCATGACCAGAAGCATGGATATCACTTAATGATGTATTAGTATAAACTGTTATTCCTTTTAAATATAATTTATTAATCGTTCTTGAAATACTTAAAGCATTGCCCGGTATCGCTGATGAAGAAAATACCACCACGTCATCACTGCGTAATTTAATATGTCTAAATGTTCCATTAGCTAGTCTACTCAAAGCTGCCAGTGGTTCTCCTTGCGTACCTGTACAAAGTAAACATACCTTGTTAGAAGGAAGTTTATTCGCTTCTTCAGGTGTGATAAATATCTCTTTATGTTTAATATATCCGCCTTCAATAGAAATTTCAATATTATTTTCCATACTTCTACCAAATACCGCAATCTTTCTTCCGTGTCTTTTACAAGTATCAACAATATGTTTTAGACGGTATATGTTTGAAGCAAACGTCGCAATAATAATACGGCTATTATGTTTATTAAATAATTCCTCTAATGCATCATCGACTTTAGATTCACTATTACTTACACCAGGATTCATCGCATTTGTACTATCACTTAAAAGAAGCGTTACACCCTCAGAACCTAACCTCGCAATCTTTTGGATATCGGCCATTGGACCAATAGGCGTTAAATCAAATTTAAAATCTCCCGTCGTCATAACCACACCATCAGGTGTATGAATAACTATACCATGTGAATCTGGAATAGAGTGAGTTGTTCTATAAAATTCTACCCACATATCTTTAAATCTGTAAACACTGTTTTCATTATAAACAAACAAATTATTATATTTAATTTTTCTATCTTCCAGTTTCTTTCTAATCAAAGCTGCTGCCTGATTAGCTGCATAAATAGCTGGAATATTAACTTCAGAAAGTAAAAATGGAATACCACCAATGTGATCTTCGTGACCATGAGTAATAAAAAGCCCTTTAATTTTACTTTCGTTTTGCTTTAAAAAAGTCACATCTGGAATAACATAATCAATTCCCATAAGCTCACCGCCAGGGAAAATAACACCCGCATCAGTAATAATTATTTCATCATTATGCATAACAATATACATATTTTTACCAACTTCACCAAGTCCGCCTAAAGCGAAAATGTAAGTCTCGTCTTTATTAAACTTCATTAATAACTCCTTTCTTTAAAAGTTAAAACTGACTATAACATTATATCCTTTTTTTATTCTTTTGACAAGTTCACATATAATAAACTTGTGACAATTGCATAGACGATTCAAATGATAGCTACTTGTTTTCAAAATAGCCAAGTTTCTGTTTTTTAACAAGCAAAGATAATAATTGTGTTTTGCCTAAATATCATTTTAAAGAAGGCCACTTATAAAACCATCTAAAAGCGCAACATTAGAAGAAAGCCCGGTAAAATTAAAAAAAGAAGATTTAATCAAAATTTATCCAGCACTTATAGTTATAAACAATGTCAGGTGATTTGTTAGAAATCCAGCTAGGTATTTGTAATTTTATCATTAATATATTTTTCTAAAATTATAATTTATAGTCCAAAGCTACTATAAATAGTCTAAATTTATTGAACTTTATAAAAAAATAGTGTAAAATTTATATAGTAACAGGGTGATAAACATGGGAATTTTTGACAAATTTAAAAACATCTTTAAAAAAGAAGAAAAAGAAGAAGTCCAAATTTATGATAAAGGACTTGAAAAAACAAGAGATAATTTTTTATCCGCACTTTTAAACTTAAATAAAAATCATAAAATAGTTGACGATGAATACTTTGACAATCTAGAAGAAATATTAATCATGTCTGACATTGGTGTAAATACCGTAATGGAAATAATTGATAGGTTAAAAAAACGTGTAAAAAAAGAAAATATCAAAACCGCCGATGAGTTAAAAGATATTATCGTTGATGAAATGTTCATTATATATGTTGATGGCGATATCATAACTAATAAAATTAACTATGCTAAAGAAGGCCCAACTGTAATTTTATTTGTCGGTGTAAATGGTGCTGGCAAAACAACAACCATTGGTAAAATTGCTAATAAATTAAAAGAAGAAGGCAAGAAAGTCTTAATGGTAGCTGGTGATACCTTTAGGGCTGGTGCCATCCAGCAATTAGATGAATGGGCTAAAAAAATAGACGTTGATATTGTTTCAAAAGAAAACGCTGATCCTGTAAGTGTTATGTATGATGGAGTTAATAAAGCCAAAGATGAAAACTATGATGTTGTATTAATTGATACGGCCGGTAGACTTCAAAACAAAGTTGGTTTAATGAAAGAACTAGAAAAAGTAAACAAAGTTATTGGTAAATTAATTCCAAATGCTCCACATGAAACACTACTTGTAATTGACGCTACCACTGGCCAAAATGGAATTAGTCAAGCTAAAAGCTTTAAAGAAATTACCAATATAACTGGTATCGTTTTAACTAAACTAGATGGTACTGCTAAAGGTGGAATTGTCCTAGCCATAAAAGAAGAAACAGGAATTCCTGTTAAATATGTTGGCTTAGGCGAAACCCAAGATGACTTAAGAGTATTTGATATCGAAAAATATATATATGGATTATTCAAAGGAATGGATGAATAATGGATAAAGTAATTTACTTAACCAATTTATTTGATTATTATGGTGGCCTGCTTACAGAAAAACAGCAAACCTATTTCAAAGACTATTATTTTGATAACCTGACACTTTCCGAAATAGCTGAAAACGAAAATGTCACTAGAAATGCGGTTCATAAGCAAATTAAAGAAGCCGAAAATAAATTAAATCATTATGAAAAAATATTAAAACAATATGAAAATAGTCAAAAAATAAAAAATATAATCAAAGATTTGGACCCAAAAATTAAAGACCAAATAGAAGAATTGATATAGGGGAGGAAATGTATGTTTGGGAAAATACTTTATATAAGCGATACTGAAGCGCATGTTGAAACACCAAAAGATGGTTCACTTTCAACAAATATTATGAATATGCATGTCATATTTGAAGATGAAAAAAAGAAAATTTTAGGTGAAGTTGAAGATACCGGAAGTGACATCATTAAAATTAGATTCTTAGGTGAAATAACTAACGGTAAGTTCGTTGGAGGTGTTATTAGAAAACCAACCTTCAATTCAAAAATTAGACTAATTAGTAAAGAAGAAGTTGGATTAATATTAGGTGCTGATACCGAATCATCATTTATATTAGGTGAAAGCCCTCTTTATGACAGCCATCCAATTTATGTTGATATAAATGATTTATTTAGTAGCCATATGGCCATATTCGGTAACAGTGGTTCTGGTAAATCATGTGGGGTAGCAAGACTACTTCAAAATGTCTTTGAAAATCCAAAATTATTACCATTTAGATCTAACTTTTTTATCTTCGATGCTTACGGCGAATATCATAATGCCTTACAAAACATCGACCAAATTAATCCGAATTTAAACTTTAAATTCTATACAACCAATGTTCATCAAACCGATGGTGAAATACTATCTATACCAATTTGGCTTTTAGATATTGATGACATGGCTTTGCTATTACGTGCTGATAAACACTCACAACTAACCATCATTGAAAGAATGTTAAAATTAGTTAATATTTTTGCCTCTGATGATGAAATGAGTACAAAATATAAAAACCATTTAATTGCTAAAGCTATTATGACCATTTTATATACTAATCAAACAGCTAGTAGTAAAAGAAATGATGTTTTTGCCATAATCGCTAACTGCTCAACACCACAGTTTAACCTAGAAGCTCCAGTTCAAGGTATTGGATACACAAGAAAATTTAGAGAGTGTTTCACTATAGACACTCAAGGTAACTTCCCAGAAAGCATTTTGATGACCGAATACATTACTAGCTTTATCGATGAATCATTGGATAAATTTGAACCAAAAGAAATTAAATATTACACCTTAGAAGATTTAGAAAAAGCCTTAGAATTTACATTAATTAGTGAAGGACTTTTAAACAATACCGATACTTATGCTGATGCCATTGAATTAAAAGTAAGACTTCATTCATTAACCATCTCTGAAAACTCAAGATATTTACGTTACCCATCATTCATAACCATGGAAAACTATATTGCTACCCTAGTAGCTAAAAATGGTAAAAAGGCACAAGTAATCAACTTTAACCTAGAAGATGTTGAAGATTGGTTTGCTAAAGTGGTTGTCAAAATATACACTAAAATGTTATTTAACTTTACTAAAAGTCTAAAAAATAGAGCTTCCATTCCATTTCATATTTTTGTGGAAGAAGCGCATAGATACGTTCAAAACGATGGCGATGTTGAATTAATTGGTTATAACATCTTTGAAAGAGCAGCTAAAGAAGGCCGTAAATATGGTTTAATCTTCAATCTTATATCTCAAAGACCAGTTGAAATATCAGATACTGTAATCTCTCAGTGTGCTAATTTCTTAATCTTTAAAATAACACATCCAAGAGACCTAGATTACATAACCAAAATGTTACCAAACATTTCAGCTGATATCGTTGAAAAGCAAAAAACTTTACAACCAGGAACTTGTATGGCCTTTGGTGGTGCCTTTAAAATTCCAACCATTGTTAGAATGAAGATGCCAGATCCAGCTCCTTCATCAAGTAGTTGTAATGTCTTTGCTACTTGGAAAGCTAATTAATGGAAAAAGAATTAAAACCTTTAAACCTATTAAAAATATTTTTAATTATATTACTAATAATTATAGTAATTGTTGTATTGTTAGTTGTTAAAACAAAAGAAAAAGACTTAAAAGCTACGTCAGAATTAATTCATTTAAAATTCGAAGATATTATAAAAAATAATATTTTATTCAGTGATATTAAAATAGATAAACAAGATGGCTACTTCTATATGACAGCAAAGGTCACCAACACAACATCAAATAACTTAAAAATATCTCCAATTACAATCACCTTAGAAGATAAACAAAATAATCAAACAATTATAAATAGTTATATTGGCAATAGTTTAAACGGCGAATATACAAAAAATATAATCGTTAAAACCAATAAAAATTTAAAAAATATCCAAAATATTGATATAAACATCGAAGCTCAGGTTCAATCCTGAGCTTTGTGTGTTATAATAAATATATGTCCGAATAGCTTAATGGATAGAGTATTCCCCTCCGAAGGGAATGATAGGAGTTCGATTCTCCTTTCGGACGCCATAAGAAAACCCTTGAGATAATAAATCTTGAGTTTTTATATATTAGTGCTTTAAAAGCAACTTGTTTGTTTAATAAGTTATATGTTATAATCGTTATATACAAAATGTATTAAAAGTAGGTGAAAGAAAGTGAAAAGCGAAATACTAGATGGTAAAGTCGTTGCCAAAGCAATTGAAAATGATGTTCGAAATCGTGTATATGATTTTGAGGAAAATAATCACGAAAAAATAACTCTTGCTACCATCGTTGTTGGTAACGACCAAGCCTCTAAAACATATGTAAAAATGAAATCAAAAGCATGCAAAAGAGTGGGTATAAATACGCAAGAATATATTTTACCATCTTTTACAACTGAAGGTTTAATTCAAATAATCGAAACATTAAATGAAGACCCCACTATAAATGGTATTTTGATTCAGCACCCATTACCTAAAGAAATTGATGAAAAGAAGTGTTTTGATACAATCGCTATCGAAAAAGATGTTGATGGTGTTAGCTCTAAAAGCTTTGGAAAAATGGCTTTTGGAGAAGAAGCATTTAGTTCGGCTACTCCAGCCGGCATAATTAATATCTTAGACTTCTATAATATTAACATTGAAGGTAAGAAAGCTTGTGTAGTTGGTCGTAGTCCAATTTTAGGAAAACCAATGGCTGCTATGCTATTAAATAGAAATGCCACCGTTACTATCTGTCATTCTAAAACAAAAAAATTAAAAGAAGAAGTAGGTAAAGCTGATATAGTAGTATGTGCTGTTGGCAAACCGGAATTAATTAAGAAAAATTGGTTTAAAGAAGGTGCAGTTGTCATTGACGCTGGATATAATTATGTAAATGGTAAATCAGTAGGTGATGCTGAATCACCAGAAGGAGTAGCAAGTTTTTATACACCAGTTCCCGGTGGTGTTGGACCAGTTACAATCGCAACCTTACTTTCTAATACCATCACCGCTGCTGAGAAGCAAATAATAAAACAGAAACAAAATCAAAATGTTAAGAAATATATAAAGGAGGTAATCAAATGAAAATAATCTCAATTAATGCAGGAAGTAGTTCTTTAAAATTTAGTCTGATAAACATGGATGATGAAAGTGTTATTGCAAGTGGTGTTTTTGAAAGAATTGGAATTGATGGAAAATACACAATTAAATTTAATGGCGAAAAATACACTGAAGATGTAATACTAAAAGATCATAATGACGCTGTTAATATTTTACTTGAAAAACTAATTAGTCTAAAAATTGTTAATTCTTTAGAAGAAATACAAGGTGTTGGACATCGTGTTGTTCAAGGTAAGGATGTTTTTGATAAAACAGTTATTGTCGATGATGAAGTGATGAAAAAATTAGACTCAATCAAACATTTTGCTCCACTTCATAACCCAGCCAATATGTTAGGTATTAAAGCTTTCCAAAAAGCATTACCAAACGTACCAAACACCGTTGTTTTTGATACTGCTTTCCATCAAACAATGAAACCAGAGACATACTTATATGCCGTTCCTTATGAATGGTATGAAAAATATGGCATAAGAAAATATGGCGCTCATGGCACTAGCCATAGATATATTACTGAAGTAACATCTCAAATTTTAAATACCAATAAATTCAATTTAATCAGTTGTCATATCGGTAATGGTGCCTCTATAACAGCCATCAAAGATGGCAAATGTATAGATACATCTATGGGATTTACTCCACTTGCTGGTGTTATGATGGGGACCCGTTCAGGTGACATTGATCCATCTTTATTACCACCTGTTATGGAAGCCGAAAATAAAGACATCAATGCTATTATCAATGATTTAAATAAAAATAGTGGTGTTCTTGGCTTAAGTGGTATCAGTAGTGATATGCGTGATTTAGAAACCGCTTGTAACGAAGGTAATGAAAGAGCTATTTTAACAATGAAAAAATATGTTAGAAGAATAACTGACTATATTGCCCAATATTATGTATTATTAGGTGGCGCAGATGTTATTGCCTTCACAGCTGGAGTCGGTGAAAACAGTCCGTTAGTTCGTAAAATGGTATGCGAAAATTTAGCTTGTTTAGGCATTGAAATAGATGAAGAAAAAAATAATATTCGTGGAAAACAAGCTGAAATTAGTACAGATAATTCAAAAGTAAAAGTATATGTTATCCCAACTGATGAAGAATTAATGATTGCTAGAGATACCTTAGAATTAATAAAACACAAAAACTAATTGTGTTTTATTTTTGTCTACTAGGAATTTGCTTTGTAAAAAAACATTTACAAGAACAAATGTTTGTGATATACTGAGTGTATCAAAGATTGAAGGTGATGGCATGAATATATTAAAAGGCT
>CALVXV010000040.1 GCA_944371685.1 uncultured Bacilli bacterium
CACTCAGTATATCACAAACATTTGTTCTTGTAAATATTTTTTTTACAAAGCAAACTTTTTATTTCAAAAAAACAAACCATATTTTATGATTTGTTTAAAATAAAGATAGTTGACTTGATTCATCCATACCATCTAATATGCCCATAGAGCGAAGTTTGTCAACTAAGGTTGTTGATAGTTTAGCTCGTTTTTGAAGATCCTCAATACTAATAAACGGCTGTTTATCACGTTCTTCAACGATTTTTCTAGCAACTACTTCACCAAGTCCATCAATGGCTCTAAATGGTGGTATTAAATTTCCATCATCATCAATGACGAAATCGTGGTAGTGACTTTTATATAAATCAATTGGTTTAAATTTTATATTACGAGCTAGAGCTTCTAATGCCACCTTTAAGCATTCTAAAACTGATGATTCTTTATTAGTGGCATCAAAACCTTTTTCATTAATTTCAATGACTTTTGCTTTAACAGTTTCATAGCCTTTAATCATAGATTCAATATCAAAGTCATCGTATTCAGCAGAGAACTGGGCAGCATAATATACAGACGGTTTATGTACTTTATAATATGCAAGTCTAAAGGCATTTATAACATAAGCTACAGCATGAGCCTTTGGGAACATATATTTAATTTTACTACATGATTCAATGTACCAATCAGCTATACCGGCAGCTTTTAACTCTTTAACATATTCGGCCCATTGTTCAGGTTCTTTACTGGCTTTTCCTTTACGAACGAATTCCATTATTTTAAAGGCTTTTAATCTATCCATTCCTTCTTTTATTAAGTAAGTCATGATATCGTCACGACAGCCGATAACTTCGCTGAATGGAACAACTCCTTGTTCAATTAAATCTCGAGCATTTCCATTCCATACATCGGTACCATGTGATAGTCCTGATATTTTAACTAGTTCTGAGAATGTTTTGGGTCTAGTTTCTTTGACCATTTGTAAAGTGAAAGGGGTTCCAAATTCTGGGATACCCAAGGTACCAGTATCATTTAAAATTTGTTCTTTAGTAACACCTAAAGGTTCTGGTGATAAGAATATACCCATGGTTGTTTTATCATCCAAAGGCACCTGTGTAACATCATCACCGGTTATATTTTGAATGAGCCTTAATTTAGTTGGTCCAGAGTGACCTAAAATATCTAGTTTTAAAACATCTTGGTCAATGGCGTGGTAATCAAAGTGAGTTGTTCGCCAAGCGGATGTTGGGTCGTCGGCAGGATACTGGAACGGAGTAAAATCAAAGACATCCATATATCCTGGGATAACGACTATTCCACCGGGGTGCTGGCCGGTGGTTCTTTTAACACCTGTGCAACCTTGGGCTAGTCTTTCAACTTCAGCAGTACGCATATTTATGCCTTTATCTTCACAGTAACCTTTAACATATCCAAAGGCTGTTTTAGTGGCGACAGTACCAATGGTGCCAGCGCGATAAACATTATCAACGCCGAATAGTACTTTGGTGTATTCATGAGCAGCGGCTTGATTTAAGTCAGAAAAATTTAAGTCAATATCTGGCACTTTATCGGCATGGAAACCAAGGAAAGTCGCAAATGGCATATCTTCACCATCTTTTTTTAATTTGGTGCCACATTTTGGACAGTTCATATCTGGCAAGTCAAAGCCACAATCGTAATCTTGGGATAATGGTTTACCATCTATTTCAAATATGCTATGTTTACAATTTGGACAAACATAATGAGCTGGAAGTCCATTGGTTTCCGTTATACCCATGAAAGTGGCAACTAATGATGAACCTACAGAGCCACGACTTCCTACTAGATATCCATCATCATTTGATTTTTTTACTAATTTTTGAGCAATCAAGTATATGACATCGAAGTGGGCTCCAATGATACCAGTCAACTTGTCTGAGGCTTGTTTGTCTAATTGTTCTTCAGTTATATCTGGACTAGTTTCTTTGATATCTTCTTTGACAAAGTTTTTTACACCATCATAATAACTACGCATTACCTTGTTAAGCTCAGAGTATATATATTTATTATATTCGTCATCTTTTAAGCCTTGTTTTTCGGCGTGTTTTTTGATGATATTCATTGGTTCTTCACCATATAATTCTTGAGCTAATCGTTCTTCTATGTTGTATGGTAATGGTTTTCCATATACACTTTCGGCTTTATCGTAGACCATATCGGTTGTTGTTTCAGTGCAGTGGGGAATTTTAGGTGCAAAAGGAATACCACCAGTATCAATAATAACTTCGATGATGTCGACCATATCTACTATTTTGTTTGGATTATCAATTACAATTTCCTCAGCTAGTTCTTTTGGTAAAAATGAGAATTCTTCTAGCATTTCATCGGTTGTTCTTAGGTGCTGAGACGGGATTTGTGTGATATTTTTTTTAGCTAGGGGATGGCGACCACCACCAGGGACTTTTTGCCCTACTATAATTTCTCTATATATTCTATCTTCTGGCTCTATTTGGTGAACATCGCCAGTAGCGACAATTAGTTTTCCTGCTTCTTTAGTAACTTTGATGATTTTTTTGATGTGCTGTAAAAGTTCGGCTTTACTAGCGAAGTCACCCATTTGAAGTAAATGGTCATAAACTGCTGGTGGTTGTACTTCGACATAATCATAGAAGTTAATTAAGTTGGCTAATTCTTCATCATTTTTACTTCTAGCTAGTATAAATATTTCACTTTCGTAGCATCCACTACCAATTAATAAGCCTTCTCTATGTTTTTCAATTTCACTTCTTAAAATTCTTGGTGTTTTATATAAGTATTTTGTATTAGCTAAAGATATTAATTTGAATAGGTTTTTTAAACCTTTTTTATTTTTTGCTAATATATTGACGTGGTAACTTGAGCCATATTTATGAATTTCATCTTTAGAGACTAGTTTATCTAAATCTTTGATGGTTTCAAAATTACGTGAGACTAGTTTTTTTAACATTTTATGGAATACTAAGGCGGTGCCTTCAGCATCGTAATCGCCTCTATGATGAGCTGATTCATCCCATGGGACTTCGTATCTTTTGACTAAAGCGGATAAGCTATGTCTAGCATAGCCGGTATCTAGGGCTCTTGATAGTTCCAAAGTGTCGATGACGGTGTTTTTAAATTCACCTAAATTATATTTACTATGAGCCATAACTATGAATGAGACATCGAATTTGGCATTATGAGCAACCATTGGCAAGTTACCAGTCCACTCCATGAATCTTTTGACGGCATTTTCTTCATTATCTTTATCTTTTAACATATCGTCGGTGATGTTGGTTAGTTCAGTAATTTTGGCTGGAAGTTTTCTTCCTGGATTGATTAATTCATCGAATCTATCAATTATTTCACCATTGTTTATTTTAACGGCACCTATTTCGACAATTGAATCGGCCCCGCCGGCATTAAATCCAGTGGTTTCTAAGTCGAAAACAACATAAGTCGTATCTAATAGTTTTAAATCAGATGGTCTTAAGACGATGTTGACAGTGTCATCAATTAAAGTTAATTCGGTGCCATATAGGGCTTTGAATTTATCTTTTTCTTCTTTTCCTTTATTGTATTTGGTAACTAAGTTAAAGACATGAGGGAAAGCTTGGCATCCGTTATGGTCGGTTATAGCAATAGCTTTATGTCCCCAATTTATAGCGGTATTTACCAATTTTACTTCATCGGCAACACCATCCATTTGACTCATTTTAGTGTGAGCATGAAGTTCAACTCTTTTTCTTTTGGCTTCATCTTTTCTTTTTACATCTTCTTTATTTGAAACATTAATATCTCTAGCATTTAAAACGATTTCCCCTGAATATTTATCATTTTTAGTATAACCTCTAATAATATAGTATTTACCTTCTTTTAAAGCTTTTTTATATTTATTAAATTCATCATCTTCTTTACAGAATATTTTACAGTACATGCTGTCTGTGCCGTCAGTTATTTTTAAGGTGAAAATTTTAAAGTTATTTTTAGATGATTCAAAAATATCAATGCCGAAGATTTTGGCTTCGACAGTGACATTATCCATTTCAAAAGTGACTAGATTAATTGGAGTTGGTTCACTAGTTATTTCTCTACCCATAATAAAAGGGCTTTCTTTTTTAGGAATGTCTTTCGGTATGATTTTAGTTTTTTCTTTTTCTATTTCTTCTCT
This sequence comes from uncultured Bacilli bacterium, assembly GCA_944371685.1. GTDB lineage: Bacteria > Bacillota_I > Bacilli_A > RF39 > UBA660 > Coprosoma. The sequence continues at coordinate 4,139 of CALVXV010000040.1, forward strand.
TAGTTCTTGAGCTTTCATTTCATCTATTTTAGTAATTACTTTAACATTAAATCCAGCTTTATTTAAGTTTTGTTCAAGGGTTTGCTTGATACTATTGAATTTCATTTCTTCGGCTTTATTGGTTAGATTTATCAAAAGATTATCGTCATCTAGTGTTAGGTCTATATTTACAAACATTTTTAATAAAGGGGCTTCTTTACTATAATTTTCTAAGAAAGCATGATAATAATTAGTTAAGGTTTCAAAGCTAAAATTTTTACTGATTATTTTGGCACTTACTGATTTAACTGTATTAAAATGTTTTTTTAAGTTATGGATGAACTGTGTATAGATATTATAAGGTAAAGTATTATCTAAAGATAGACAGAAAACATATTTATCTTTATTTTTATTACAAATAATTTTTTCTAATTTGCCATTTTCAAAATATGTATTATCTATATTAATTTGGTTTAAAAGTAGTTTTAATTTGTCATCCATTTCAATCACCTTTTTTATTATAACATAAGGTTTTACATTTTGGTCATGAAAGCGCATGGAAATTGGGTTTACATTTGCTTTAAGTGTAGTTTTTACGATTATTGTGCGTTGTATTTATTATTTTATAGGTAATATTATTTTAAGATAGATTTTGAGTTTTGGTTGGACTTTATATGCTTAGTGTAAATGAAGTGTATAGAAAAAAGAACTATTTTTTAACCTTTTGTTTAGATTTTGATAGTTCTTTATAGTTTAGATTAAAGTAAATTACCCGGTGTGGAATGGATACTTCTTTGACTAAGACGCATACTCTTTCACCTAGTTTTAATTTTTGGTTATGGCCTATAGCTTTAGCGTGCGCTAAGTCGGCTGGGGTAACGTGACCGATAATATTGTTGTCTAATCTTATTTCTGTATCATATGGAGTCATGTTGATTATTCTGCCAGTATAGATTTTACCACTATCTTCGGCAAATTCTCTTTGCATGTATTCGGCCATTTTTAAATCCAAAGTTTCTTTTTCGGCTTGGTCGGCTTCTCTTTCCATTTTGGAATCGTGCTCACAAATGGCTGGCAATAAATTGTAATATGGTAAGAGTTGGTTTGGTTCATAGTGTTCGTATGGATTAGTTAATCTATGAACCATTAAGTCTGGGTGCCTTCTGATTGGAGAAGTAAAATGGGTATAATAATTTAGTCCTAGACCATAATGTCCGTCGCATGAACTTGAGTATTTGGCTTTACTCATACTTTTTAATATTAATTTAGAGATTACTAAATAGTTTTCATTATCTTTAAAATGGGTTAGGAAAAAGTTTAAATCTTGGGAGTTATAATGGCCATTTTTTATTTTATTGATGAGGCTATCGACTTCTTCTTTAGGGCATAAACCTTCTTGTTTTAAGGTTCTTAGGGCGTTTAATAGGTTATCATCATTAGGGTTGCCATGGACACGGTATACTTCCGGGGTTTCTAACCATCTATGATATTCAGCGACACAACTATTGGCGGCAACCATAAAGTTTTCGATTAATTTTTCAGCAGTTTTTTGTTTCCTAGCTTCAAATTCTATTGGTTCACCGGTTGGAGTGGTGATGATTTTTATTTCATCTGAGCCAAAATCCACTTTACCTTCCTTAGCATTATTTTTATTTAAGATTTCTGAAAGTTCTTGCATTATTTTTAAATCACTAGCAAAAGATTCATAACCTTGTGGGATGATGTTTTGCTCTAATATTTTATTAACATCATCATAATTCATTTTCTTTTTAGAATTGATGATGCTATCATAAATAACATAATCTAGGATTTCGCCTTTATCTGATATATACATATCGACGGTTTTGGTTAAACGATCGACGCCTTCATTTAATGAACAGATACCATTTGATATTTGGTGTGGAAACATAGGGATGACACAGTCAGCTAGATAAACTGAAGTACCTCTTTTTTTGGCTTCAATATCTAATGGGGTTCCTTCTTTTATATAATAACTGACATCGGCAATATGAACACTTAGGATATAATGATTATCTATGGTTTTAACAATACTTATGGCATCATCCATATCTTTAGTATCTTTGCCATCAATCGTAAATATTATTTGGTTTCTAAGGTCTTTTCTACCTTTTAAATCTTCTTTTTGAACTTTATCTGGAATGGTTTTTAACTGTTCAATAACATCGGCTGGAAATTCTTTTAAAAATCCGTGTTCGGCAGCAATTGTAGCTACTTCGATATCAGGATCGTCTTTATGTCCAACGACTTTATCAATATGGCCTTCAAAAACTGCTTTATTTTCAATAATGGCGATTCTTTCTTTATCTATGTCAACTAATACGCGACTACCGACAACTAATTTTCTTAGTTCTTCTTTTGGGCATATGACAGTGACATTACCATGAATTGTATATGGTATAAATTCGCCATTACCGGCATACTCAAAGATAGTTTTACCTTTACCTCTTTTGATTATTTTTTCGACATTGGCATCGGCATAATTGGTTTTTCCATGGTGAATATTATTTAAAACAACTACATCGCCTTCTAAGGCACCGTTTAAATGTTCTTCTTTAATTAAATATTTTATTTTACGTCCTTTATATTCGATAAAGACAAAGCCCTGTCCAGTTTGGTTTATATGAATGACTCCTTGGACTTTTCCTAGTTGCTTACTATCAAATATTTTATAGTAACCTTCTTCATCTTGATAAATTTTACCTTCTTCTTCTAAGCTATTTAGAGCATTAATAAAAGAAGCTTGCATGGTTTCACCTTTAATGTGCATGGCTTTACGCACTTGGTCCAATGTAAGCTTCTTAATTTCTAAATTATAAATTATTTCGTTTTTGATTTCTTCCTTAGTTAATATTTCTTTTGACATGTTTTCCCCACCTAACAATTTCATTATAACGAGTTTTAGGTGTTTTAACAATAGTTTCTTTATATTTTTTTTAAATTGTTAAAGATGAATATGTAACGGTCTTTGCCAGTTAGGTCTTTTTCAGTGATTACTTGAGCGTTAGGAAAATATGTTTTAGCAATGTTAGTTATTGGTTTGCTTTGTGTCATTCCTATCTCAAAGGCTATTAGGTTTTTTTCTTTTAGATGGGGTTTGATATTTTTTAATATTTCTTTATAGAAGTATAAGCCATTATCTTCAGCATATAGAGCAATATGGGGTTCATTATTTTTAACTAAAGTTTCTATTTGTTCATTTTTAGCGATATATGGTGGATTACTGATGACGATGTCAAATTGCCCTTGAACATTATTTAAAACGTCACTTTTTTTGAAGGTTATTTGAACATTGTTTTTTTGGGCATTTTTTTTAGCTAATTCTAAGGCTTTTTCAGATATATCAGTGGCAGTAATTTGACCATTTAAATGTTTAGCTAAGGTAATAGCAATAGCGCCACTACCCGTGCCGATGTCCAATATATCTAAAGGATTGGATAACATTTTTGAATAGTTTATCGTTTTTTCAACTAAGGTTTCAGTTTCAAATCTAGGGATTAAGACATTTTCATTTACTAAAAGATTAATATCATAAAAGTCAACATTTCCAACAATATATTGAACGGGTTTGCCTTCTTTTAGTTTTTTTAAACCTATTTTTAATTTTTCTTTTGGAAGATATTTTTTTAAGTATTCTTCGTTTGTCATTTAAGCTTCTTTTAATTTTCTGTTTTGATCTTCAGTGATTAATGCTTCGATTATATCATCTAAGTTACCTTCCATAACTCTATCTAGGTTTTTAGTAGTGTAGCCGATTCTATGGTCAGTAACTCTATTTTGTGGGTAGTTATAGGTTCTGATTTTTTCAGATCTATCACCAGTTCCGATTTTACTTCTTCTTTCTGAACCTAGTTTTTCTTCTTGCTCTCTTATTTTAGCTTCATAAAGTCTAGTTCTAAGCATTTGCATAGCTTTTTCTTTGTTTTGAATTTGACTTCTTTCATTTTGACAAGTGACAACAGTATTTGTTGGTAAGTGAGTGATTCTAACTGCACTATCTGTAGTATTTACACACTGTCCACCAGCTCCAGTACTTCGATAAACATCAATTCTTAAGTCACTAGGATTTATTTCGACGTCCACTTCTTCGGCTTCTGGCATGACTAAGACTGTAGCGGTTGAGGTATGCACTCTACCCTGTGTTTCAGTGACAGGTACTCTTTGTACTCGATGAGCACCAGATTCATATTTTAATTTTGAATATACATTATCACCTTTGACCATGAATTCAACTAGAGGATATCCGCCTGCATCAGAATGTTCTTCTGATAGTACTTCGATTTTCCAACCTTGTTTTTCGGCATATTTAGTATACATTCTATATAAATCGCCAGCAAATATATTGGCTTCATCACCACCGGCAGCACCTCTTATTTCAACAATAACGTTTTTACCATCATTTGGATCTTTTGGAAGTAAAATTATTTCTATTTGAGACTCTAATTCTTCTTTTTCTTTATTTAATCTAGCAATTTCTTCTTTAGCAAACTCTCCTAAATCTGGATCTTTGGTCATTTCTTTAGCTTCTTCTAAATCAGATTCAATTTTTTTATATTTTTGATAAGCGTCATAAGCATCTTTTAATGAGGCTTGCTCTTTGGTTAATCTTAGGGTTTCTTTGATGTTACTTAGGACTTCTGGTTTACTTAATTCACTAGAGAGTTCATTATATTTTTCTTCAATCGCTTTTAATCTTTCTAACATTTTCATCACCTTTTTTTCGTATTCGATTATACTATATTTTATGTTTTTTATCAAATATTAGAAAAACAAGCTCGTTTTAGCTTGTTTGAGTGTTATTCAATTTGAAATGGATTTGACTGACTTCCATCTCCGCCAGTAATTTTAACGGATGATGAAAGAAATAATACTGGATAAACATTACTTCGCATAGCTCCAGCACTTATGGTAGGTGCTACTGCCCCATAATCATATACGCCATATACATAGTAACTAAAACTAGTTTCTTGATCTGGCAGATAAGATAAACACCACCACTCACCACCATTAAACATCCAATTGGTATTTTTACACGGAGTACGATTAGCAATCTCATCAATTAGTTCCATTGTTCCACATTGACTAATATTGGCGTTGGCTCTTACATAATCACTTGGTGAAGCGAGAGCTATTTTACCTGTCCATTTTAAACTTTTTTCATTGTTTAATTGATTCTCTATACTACTTTCTGAAGTACTCAAGATTCCACCAACATGAAAATAATGAGTTGTTATTTGCTTCTGAGCTGTGACAGTTAAGCTATTATAATACGTACCATTTAGATATGTATTTAACGTGGCGGTAGGCCATTCATTTTGTAATGCTGTATCCCAATCTTGTTTTCCTATGCTTTGACTTCTTATGATTTTTATTGTTCCATCTGATTCTAACGATATAATTCGCCAGCCAGCTTGTTCATTATTAAAAGTAATATAATTTGAAGGGTTAGTACCTCTATAAATATATCGTCCATCTTCATATTCATCTTTATATAGCCCATCTCCTGAGGTTATAATATCAATTTTATCTAAAATATCATCTGTTGTTTTTGGTGGAAAACAAGTACTATATAACTCATCTATGGCTTCTTGGACATTATTTGAAGATAAACCACTTGTAATATTATCGTAAGTGACATCTTTGCTTGGAAAATAAGTTTGAGCCCATACACTTATGGTTCCACAGGCAAATATTCCTAGCATAAAAGAACAAAATACCAAAATAAATTTTGGATGTTATTACCTCACGGTAAGCTCTTTCTACTTCACAGAAACCTAAGGT
>CALVXV010000041.1 GCA_944371685.1 uncultured Bacilli bacterium
ACTATAGCTTTTACAAAACCAATTGCTGTCATAACAACAACTAAAATTATACCAACAACACTAATAAGCCAAAATGCGTTAGAAAGAATAACTTTCATATTATCACTAATAATACTACAAGCTTCACCAACGTTATCAAGTGTATATTCATTTTTACCTGCCCATCCAACTATTGCACCAACATCCACACCAGAATCAGTAAAAGCATCAGGATTCGCTGTTGCTTGCTTAATACATTTTAAAAATTCTTCAGAATTTTCTTCATACGCATTATAGCAATATTTTTGAGCAGCAGATATCTCTTGACCTTGTTCAGTTCTATCCCCTGCTTCATCACTCGTTGCACCAGTTGCATCATCAGCATTAGATGTTGCATCAGAATCAAAATCTTCTGTTGGATCTTCCCAATTTTCTTTATCTTCGTTAGCTTGTTGTTGACATTTTGCCTTACATTGTGCACATGCCTGACCATTCGGAGCAGTTTTACAAGCATCACTATTATTACAATTATTCACACATGAACTACTACTCGAACTGCTTGAAGAACTGCCAGACCCAGAAGAATTTCCTAAACAATCTGGCCAATCTGGACTAGTTTGATTACAAATAGCATTAACTCCATTTATATTAATAAATAATATCCCTACAATTAACAATATAGCTATAAAATATTTTCTCATAAAATCCCTTACCTTAATATACAATACATAATCATTATAACAAAAATAAGTTTAAAGATAAATAATATTATAAAAATAAAAACAAAAAATAGTTATTTTACAATAACCATTTTATTCAGTAATATCTTCTGTTTCATTATTTGTATCCACACCATTAATAAATTTCTTACTACAACTCCAAATATCACTAACAGTTGTACCATCAGGATTAGTTTGATCCTCCACACCAGAAATTAAATTAACAGCTAATTGAACAACAAATACAATTAAAAATACAATTAAAGCAGAAATAAGACGTGAAACAAAAGCTTTTTGATATTTCTTAATATCTTCTTCTTTTTTAGCCACAACAGACTTCGTAAAATCCATCATACCCCAAATAATAAGTAATATTGGAACTACTATCTTAATACCTTTAATAATTGTTGATACTACATTAAATAAAGCATTAGGTACTAAAATACCTTCACATAAAGTCGAATCAGCTGCATCTAACATATAAATTAAATCCATATCTCATTCCTACTTTCTAAAATTAACTTTCTTGACCATTAATTAATTGCTCTGCACAATCCCAAACAGAACCAGCTTCATTACCTTCACCACCAACAGTAGTAGCAAGTCTAATAGCAAGTTGAACAATTGTAACAATTAAGAATACAACTACAGCAGCAATAAGTCTTTTCATAAACAATTTTTGACCAGCTTTAATCTTATCTTCATCTTGACCAATAATTGCTTTTGCAAAGTCAATCATACCCCAAATAATAAGTAATATTGGAACAACGACTTGTATAGCTACTACGACTAAATGCACAACGTTACCAATTCCGGTAGGAATACCACCTTGTATAACCTCAGTACAATAATCCAAAGTATTCACTAAATTCATAATTTAAACCTCCTCTTAATCTATATAATAAATATACCTTTTATTCCAATCTTTGTCAATAGAAAAACAAAGCACTTTACAAAAAAAAGAATTACTTAAATATACCCATAATTCCCTTTTTATCTTCGCCTTGATTAGCAGAATCTTGCTTATAAAAACCTAACTTAACAAAAAATTTATCCAATGCCACATTCTCATCACTTTGATCATTAAGTGGCGGAATTTTAGCAAATACAGTAAGGCCTGTCTCAAATTCAAAATCTGAAACATCTTGATTACTAAGCATACATTGATTCAAAACAATTTTCTTATTTTTATTTCTTTCAAGTACTTTAGGATCACGAGCCAATAATTTATTAAGTTGTATTTTAGACGGTTCCAATAAATAGATAGTATCATTAGCAAGCATCTCAGCAGCTGAACTAGCATTCCCATCAAGTAATATAATATCCGAAGAACCATACTTAGAAATTGTATTACCAAGCTCACCACTAGTCACACTATACATCTTATCCTCGTCAAAATACATAAAATCATGCTTATCAACCTCTACAGCTACAACATCATAATTATGTTGTAACTGTTTTTTGGCAATATATATTAAAGTAGTTGCCCCTGCACCAGGAGTAATATCTTTAAAACATATTACAGAACACTTCTTAAAATCTTGAGCATAACTAACTGTAGCCGGACCAATACCAGACTCATGAGTCGTATCAAGTTGATGATATTGTGCTACATCACGATAACTATTAGGATGATCAATAAGCCACTTAACACCATCGACATTCATTGTAAAATTATAAATTCCAACTGATATTAAATCAGATAAATACTCTGGAGCAGACGTCTCTGGCGAACCATCAAGTAACAAAACAACCTTATCAACATCCAAAGATAAAGATAACTGCTGTAAAGTCTTGACATCTTTATAATCTTTTAATGCTGTAACATCTAAAATCATTTTTTGAAAGAAAAAATTTTGAAAAGTATTTATAATCTCATCAACAGTAAATTCCCCATCTAATTCCTTTATTATCTCAATATCCAAATTAGATAAAGCTTCACGAAATTTATTAGCAATTATAACATTCACAGTATCTTCACCTTCCTAACTAGTAATATCATTAAATATCATAGTCTCACCATTTACTGGTATTTTAAGTAACCCACCTATAATTGGCAAATCAAAATACATATAAGTAATTACTCTATAATATTTACCACATTTACTATTATCATCAGAGCCACATGTATCAAATTCATAAACACAATATTGAAAAGTTCCATCAGAATTAAGTAAAGTTCCATTCCTGCCACCATTACCTTCAGCAGTTTTAGCACAAACATCAGAGTTTTTATTTAGCCCTACATTAGCCCTATAGCCAATATTACCAAGCCACTCATCTATACGAGCCTCAGTAGCCGATGTAAAACCTTGATCCTTCTCAATTTCCTCAACAATTTTATTTTTAGCTTTAAATCCTCTAGAATAAGAAAGAGAACCCATAAACAAAAGAAGTAATACAATCACAAAAATAATTATTAAATTAAACACTCCAGCATTTGCTATTGCTTCTTTCATAATCTACTCACCTGCTTCTGATCATCACTAAAATTATATATGCGTTCCCCTTTAGTATAAACCGGTAACTTAAATGCTCCTGCAATCGGTAAATCGACATAAATATAAGTAGTTATTGCATAATTATAATATATAGGCTCTCTGTCACCATTAGTTTCACCAGTCTCTTTACTACCTCTATCATCACTAAAATAATAAACACAGTATAAATGTTTAGCATTTCTAGCTGTTAATAAAGTTCCACCATCTTTAGACTCTGGACACTCACTTTGTCCATTAGGATTAGAAGTATAACCAATACTAACCAAAAAATTTTGCATTTCTTCAATAGATAAATTATTGTATCCTTCAAATTTATCTATCATAAAAAGTAATCTTTCATTTACTTTAAATGCTTTATAATAACTAATAGTCGCTGAAAGTAACCCAAACACAATTATAATAAACAAAATAATCATATTGTATAAAAATACACTACCTATACCTTCCCGCACTTTGTCTCACCGCCTTATTATCCAAGAAAAACTTGCTTTATAGCAAGCTATCAAATTTAATCTGTGTTAGTTGTAGTATCTGATTTTTCAACACAATCTGAATAAGCTGCTGCATCACCATAAGATGTATCACATTCTCCACCAGACCATACACCACCAGCATCTGTACAACAAGCACGTTCTGCAGTATTACTCATTAAGTTATTAATAAGTGGTGTAACAACAGCAACGATAACACCAATCAAAATAATCGCAACAACTGTTAAGTTAGCCTCTCCTGCTGCTTCTTTCATTCACTATCACCTACCCTCCTATTTTTAATTATAACATAATTTATTTTGTTTGACTATAATTAATAATTCATCATCATCATCATTGACAAAAGTAAAAAACCTAAAATACCTCCACCAGTACAGAAAAGCATCATCATCGTTTTATTTTCCATCTTTTCTAGACGTTCTTTATACTTTTGCTCACGGGCCTTATTCTGTAAAGTAGAAATCGTTCTTGAAAACATAAGTAACTGTTCCTGTTTATTTTCCTGACTACCAAGACCCAAACGATAAAGTAATCTCATCATTCTCATTGAATCACGAACCGGATACTCATGTGCAAAATCCATATAAGGTTGCACAGAAGAATCTCCCGCATCAATTTTAGCTACCAATTCTTTTAACCCTGACTTAAATAATTCAGGTGCCGTCTCAATTGAACGAGAAAGAGCAACCGGTACAGTATAGTGCTGAACTAAAATTTCTAGTCCCTTTAAATAGTATGGAAGCATTAAATTAATTTTATGCAAATTTTGCTTATAATAACTACTAAGTTTCATATAAGGTTGTTTAAAAAATGCAAAGCCAATTAACAAAGAAAGTAATACATAAGCAAATGATAATTGTTGTAAAAATATAAACAAACAAAATATAATTCCAACAATACCATTACGAACTCTAAGTCCATACATTTTCTCTACATCAATGTCACTACCATATCTTATTCTAAGTAAAAATTCATAATCATCTTCCATCAAAATCTTAAAATAAGGTTCTGTTTCTTTAATAAATTTATTAGAGCTAAAATGATTATTAACCTCAAGTATAAATACCACAATAATCGCAATAATTATAAACATTAAACCAATACTCATATCACTCAGCCCCCACATCTTCATTATAATATTTTTCACCAGATAAAATAAAGAATGTATTCAACCAAATAATTCCATGTAACAATAATTGTACCCACCAATCTGCTAACATCTCATTATAAGTTTCAATACCAAGCATAAACTGAACAAGCATAACCATCAAATAAAGTATAATACCAAACTGTAAAAACTTTTTATGGAAAGTTGCTCTATCAATTCTATCACGGTATACACTTTCGACAAGCATATCTATATCCTGGCTCATATTTTCAAGTGATTCACCAGAATCTCTAGAACCTTCATTCGTAATTTGTAAAAATAATTGATGCATATTTCTCACTATATAAAAGTCGTATTTCGCATTCATATAACTAATAGATTGATCAATCGTACCATTTTGATACGCCATATCAATCATCATTTTAACATCAGCTTTAACTGGATCTTCAAGTACATTAGAAGAATACACACCTTCTAAAGCCTTAACAAATGATTGCGTAGTTGCAAACTCCATTATTGTATTTGTTGTATAAACTTGAATTTGTTCAAATATAAACTCACTATAAAGTCTTTTACAACGCAAATATGTTAAATACGGAATAACCGCCACAGCCAAAGCAGCATATATAATTGATACCACAATGTTATAAAAATACAAATAAGTAATTACCGCCGCTCCAACTGCAAATACCACAACCTGAATTGCATATTGTCTTGGAGTATACTCTTGACCAAGATCCTTAATCTTTGCCCTTATTGTTCTAAATGAATAAGGAGCATACTTATTGTAAATTACACCAATTTTTTTATTAATAAATTTATAAACATTATTAGTATTATTATTGTTTCTATATAAAACAATAAATATCGCAATAATTGTAACAAGTAAAAGAATTATAAATGTCATAGTACCCTCCTTTACTCAAATAAATTTTCCACAGTTTTACCTGAACTATTAAGGTTTTGTGAATTATTAGAAGTCTGTGTATTACTATTGGAAACTACATTAGTAGAACTTATATTAGACATAGTATCATTAGATGTACTAGATATGTTATTAGACATACCAAAACTAGTATTAATACTATTCATATTATTGCTATTCACAGTAACTCCAGCCCCAACAAAGTCATTATTTATACTAGGACTAACTACTTCAGAAGTTTTATTTTCAACCACATTAGACATAGTAGTATTTTCTTTATCATCTGAAACTTCCGCATTACTCTTTAAAGATTCACTATCAGTATAAGGCTCTCCTGCCATATTTTGAAGTTCCTTAGGTAAAAATACACCTTGAACCTCCAAATAATCAATTAAATAAGGACTAGGATTGTTTCTAATAACCTTACCATCTGCCGCTTTTCTATAAATAACATTATGCCTAGCTTCATTAGTATCATTAGTTACATAAAACTCTGTAACCTCAGCAATCTCTCTTTTAAAATTATGAGTAGCTTTATCTGTATAACCACGAATATAAACGCCAAGCTGAATATATCTACAAATAGAACTCATAAACTGTTCCAAATCTTGATTAGTCTCAAGCAAACTATACAAACGGTTTGGAATAGATGCTGCTTTATCAGCATGAATAGTTGATAAAATATAGTGACCAGAAGAAATCGAATTACGAACAGCAAGTACAGCCTCCGCACTACGAACCTCTGAAAGCAAAATCCATTTTGGATTCTGACGCATACAAGCTTCCAAAATATCAGTATAAGATGCAATATTATTTGTTTTCATTGCCACAATATCTCGATGTGGAAATATCTTATCCAAATGTAATTCCAAAGTATCTTCAATTGTAATTATTTTTTCATCTTCCGCAATCTTTGAAGCCAAATATTTAATAAATTCAGTCTTACCAGAACCAGTTTCACCACAAGCGATTATATTACAGTGTCCAAGTACACATTGCTCCAAAAAATCAATAACATCTAATTCAACATACTTATCAGCCACTATTTTTTCCTTTTGTAAACGAATCTTAGCTGGTGTTTTACGAACAACACAAGCAATTCCGTTTTGGGCAATAGATGAATGGATGAAAGCTAAACGTAACTCTGCGCTTTCAGCATCCAAAAATGGATGAGCCATGTTAAAAGTTTTACCCATAACATTAGAACATTGAAACGCTAGCTTTTCCATAAAAGCATCATTAATAGCAGGATTTTCAATTCTAAATATTCCTTTAGATAATGTTTTTAAGTGAATTTGTCCACCATTATCATAAGAAATATCAGTTATATCATCATCCTCTAAATAAGGTTTTAAATGGCCAAAATCTATTTGTTCAAAAACATTATTATTCATAATTAAGACTCCACATTAGTTGAATTAGAAAGTGGAATATTAACCGTAATTGAATGAGCCGTACCATCTGCTTCTTGAACAGTAGCCACTAAAGTACCATCACCAGTATATACAACATTTTGAACAGTCTTATTAGTAACAGCTTGCGATTTTCCGCCATCTTTAACATAAGTACAAGTATATGTACTACCACATCCTTCTGGATATGTAATAGTTACAGTATTCTTGTCACCACCAGTTTCTGTTACTTTTGGAAGAAGTGGATCATTTGTCGCATCATCAACTATTGGAATATTAACAGAGTGAGCATCAATATAATCAACTAATTGCTGTGTAGAAACTTGAGTTGCACCTTCAGTATCAACAGTGCCACCATGTGGTACTGGATAAAGTTCAACACCTAAAGAACTCATATAAGAGGCTTTTTTTAGCAATAAATATAAATCTGTTTTTAATCCAAAAATCATCATAGATGGACTTCTACTTTCACTAGTATCTTCAAATACAGCACGGCCAGAAGAATCTTTAACTGCTAAAACTTCAATATTTTCAATAAGTTTACCAATCATAATCTTTTCATCTTGACCATCTCCAACCTTCATATAAATATCAATTTTATTTCCAGGGAAAATTGAATTACCATAAGTACTTTCCATATCAACTGGGAAATTGTAAACAACCTCACCAGATTTAACTTTTGCAAAAGCTGCATCAGGAAGTTCATCAGCATCAATAACTGTATCAGTATAAAACATACTTCCTTCAGGAATCACAGAATTAACATTTGAATATTTTCCAACTATCTGTGATCTAGTTCTAATAACATTATCACTAAGTGAAACATTTGGCATATCAATTATTTGAACCATATCATCAGTTATCTCAGTTCTAGGTTGAATCGTTTGCGTAGCCACTGGAATTTGAATTGGTTCTACCGCTCTGTTGATTTGTGTACTATAACCAACATAAAGTAAAATCAAAATTATCACGACTCCAATAATCGTTATCATATTTTTGTTTCTTGTAAACTTCTTAGCCGAAGCAATCAAATTATTCATATACTCATCCTCTCTTTTCTTTTATTTCTAATAAGGAGACTCCAAAATGGCATCAATTCTATTTCGTAAATCAAATGTCATTTGGGTTCTTCCAGCAACACCTACAACTCCGCTTTGTACACTCAAGCTTACTTTCGGTGGGCTTTCATTAATATCATAAAATTTTATATTATATTCTCGCATTCTACTCGCACTTTCAGCATATCTTCTAACAAAGTTTTCAACAAATTTTTCTCGGTAAATACGCACTGTTCCATTTGTTCTATAAGAAGCATAATCAAAAGCATCCCACATTGCAGCTTCCGTAACTTCCTTTAAAAGTTGTGAATTATGTTCATCAGTGTTAGTTAAGTTTTGGAATAAAACAATGAAGAATATTGACAAAACTCCAAGACCAACTACAAATATACCCCAAAAAGATTCCTTCATGTCTTATCTCCTCCTAAACATCCTTATCACAGGTGTAGAAATTAGATGAACTAGTTGACTTACATTTTCCAGTAATAACACTGCTATATTCTTTTAAAAATTTACTTTTACAAGCTTTTCCGTTATCATAACATTCTGAAATCCAATCATCATCATATTTATTTTTATCATTATACCGTCTAATTGATGTAATTGTCTTTGAATCTAAGTTTACTTCATATAAAATATGATCATTATCATAAACTTTATAGCCATTCTTTTTACTATTTTTTTCTCTTGTAATATAAGTTTTCACTGTAGTATTGTTATATGCACAATCAATTTGCTGTGTTCTTATATTATAGCTACACCAATTTGAACCAGTTTCTCTTTTTTCCGCATTTTGACCTGGGAACGGTTCTTCTAAATCTATCGTCCTATAAATAACATCAACACTTCCAAAACCAGGGCAAAAAGGCTCACCATCAATAGTTGCCATCGGTGCACACTCACCAGATGGACAACATCCATACTCACACTCTGATGTTGGACATACTGGATCAGTTGTATTATCATCGCCAGGGACACATTTTCCTTTTTCAGGATTATAAGTAGTTCCCTGTGCACAGCAAGACCTTGTCATTGGATTCCAATCTACACCCAATCTATTAGCATCCTCCTCAGTCTTACATCCTCCATCATCATCACCAGGTTCAGAGTAACACTCACCAGTCGTCGCATTATAACTAGTGCCCGCCGGACAACAATAACCATGTTTCTCATTCCATGCAACGCCTAATCTATTAGCATCTTCTTTAGTCTTACAAGCATCCCCAGTACCAGGGCCAGAATTACACTCACCAGTCGTCGCATTATAACTAGTACCCGCCGGACAACAATAACCATGTTTCTCATTCCATGCAACACCTAATTTACTAGCATCCTCCGGGCTATCACATTCATCATCAGTATCAGGTGGTGTAGTTGGCAAAGTAGAAGTTAATACAATACAAGAATAACCATCAGTAGGATCTCCTTCTATTGTACTTTTTGCAATACAATCTCCACCACTTCCACCATCACCCTTGGTAGTAGCTAAATATCCATCGTTAGAAGCTGCTTTTTTTAACATAGCATTAGCAGGTAAATCATAAGCAAACTGTATATCAGCTGCTTTATATTGCGTTGCATTAATTTTTACACCATGATTTTCAAAAGAAACCGGTAAATTAGCAATGCCAACCTCTTTATATGGTTCAGACGGAACCTTTGACATAGAAAGTCCATCTCTTAATCTAATATATCTATAATATTCTTC
>CALVXV010000042.1 GCA_944371685.1 uncultured Bacilli bacterium
GGGCGCTATAGGACTCGAACCTATGACCCCCTGCTTGTAAGGCAGGTGCTCTAACCAACTGAGCTAAGCGCCCGATTAACTCCCTAGACAACTATGATTATATTATTTATCTAATTATTTGTCAATACTATTTGCTTTATTTTTTTGCTTTTTTAATTGTTCAGTTATCCAAAAGGGTAATTTTTGTCTTAATGTATTAAATCCATGAGGTGTTTCAATAATTTTACGATGTTTAGGTTTTCCGTTAATTTTATAGTTAATATTTTTGATACTTAATTTTAAATGGGCTTCTTCATCATCAACATCTAATATTTCTACATATATATGGTCTCCAACGTTTACAAAGTCATGAATATCTTTGACAAAACCTTTTGATATTTCAGATATATGAATTAATCCTGTATAATATTCATCGAACGACATAAAAGCACCATATGGTTCTATGCAAGTAACAGTACCTTTAACTACTTTTCCTTTCGTATATTTAGTCATAATAACACCTCTTTTGTTATTATAACACAATTTTATTTAAAGAAAAAGTTTACCATAATAAATATTTATTATATAATGTATTTGGTGATGGAAATGACAGACGAAGAAAAAATAAAAGAAATTATATATAAATTAAGACCTTTTTTAATTGCTGATGGCGGGGATATTCAGTTCGTCAAATATGAAGATAATATTGTCTATATAAAGATGCTTGGAGCTTGTGCAGGGTGTGCACTTATTGATTATACCTTAAAAGATGGCGTGGAAGCAGCAATTAAAGATGAGGTACCTGAGGTTAAAGAAGTAATTAATATTGCATAATTTATTCTAACCAATCTATTATAGGGACTGGCAAAAATGTTTTATAATAATGATATATAGTTTTTATAATTTGTTCAAAATCATCGGTTTTTGTGATGATTTTTTTTATTTCTTCATCCTTTTTTCTATTTGTAATTATTTCTTCATATAAATCAAAATAATATGTTGGATATATCATTCTTGCTAAGAAAAGAAGATATTCATGGGTGCTTAATTTGGTGTTATTTAGATAATATTTAAGTTCATTATTTATATCTTTGCCACTGAAAAAACGACTTTTCAAATATTCTGCTATATCTCTAATTTTAAAATCAATTGTAAGATTTAAAGGGTTGTATAAATCGTACTGTCTATCGTTAATTCCAATTCTTCTGTGGGCATATACTAATGGATCATTAGTTTTTTCTAATGAATTGACTAGCTGAATAGCCGTTTCACCAAGCCCTATATAATAACTAAAACTTTCTCGTATTAACGGATGTTCTGTGCCAAGCATACTAATTTGGTATTCTAAATAGTCATTTTTTTGGGCCCATAAATTTCCCCAATTATTAGGAGGTGTAATATATGCAATAGAATTAGAAAAGGCAATTATATCATTTATAGTGATTTTGTTTTCATAATATATTGTCATCATTAAGATATAAGGTTCACTATTTATGTAAGTTAAGATTTGGTTTTGATTGTTTAATATTATTGGATGGACATAGAATTTTTGATTTAATAGGTGCATGTGTATATCATATATTTTTTGAATTTCTTTAGGTTCGCCTAAATATTTAGTAAAAAAATATCTTGTTTGATTTATGATAAAATAATAGCCTTTTTCAGTTTGGTGAATATCATTAGGATATAGATTATAGTAGTAGTTTATGACATTTTTCATAGTATGCACCTCAATTAATTTTATGAGATTTGCTATTATAGAATTACTTTAAATTAATTATTTGGGTTTTTGATGTGTACTTAGTTTTGGTTTTGGAATATGTTATATTGAGACTAAAGAAGGGGTGGATTATATGTGTAATAATTGTAAAGATAGTTCATGCATTGCAGAAATATTAACAGTTATTAATATTTTACAATGTAATGCACAATGCTCTGATACTTGTTTAGACACTTGTGATCGTGGCTTTTTAGGTAATACTGTTTCTACTTTAGGGCTTAATACAAGACCAGTAATGCTTTATACATGTGCTGGTAATGGTACTCCATGGAGTATGCCTACTACTAAGGAAGATATTGATTGTTCTGCTGTAGGAGCAACATGTTCTAGTGTATTTAGAGTTGAAAAAGTAGATGGTGAGTGTGCAACTTTCAGAGTACTTGCTACAAATACCGATCCTACAACATTAGCTACAAGACCTTATGTGGCAACTAATTCATTTTTCACAATGAATTTAGATTGTGTATGCGCTTTGAAATGTTTAAACGATACACTTGTAGATGGTGTCTAAGAAAGCTTTTGCTTTCTTTTTTTATATGAACAAAATATCAAAATATATGATCATATAGATTGTTATAAATATAACATGTTTTTTTAATATTATATTAACAGTGACATTATAATTAAAAACACTCTGGTTAGAGTGTTAATCAAAATAGTTAATTTTCATACTTGTTTTTACTTCTTTGGCAGTTTCTTCAGCGACTTTTTTGGCTTTTTTAGAACCTTCTTTTAAAATTTTTTCAACTTCATCTGGATTAGCTTCATAATATTTTCTCTTTTCGGCTATAGGTCTTAAAAATTCTAACATTTCAGTGACTAATTCTTTTTTGCATGCTACACATCCACGTTTTCCTGCTTGGCATTCACTACATACTGTTTTTAAGTTCTTATTACCTATTAATTTATGATAATAATATACCATACAAATATCTGGATTAGCTTTATCATCTATTTTTATTTTGTTTGGATCAGTCACGGCTCCCATTATTTTCTTAGTTACTACATCTGGTTCGTCAGCTAAGAAAATGGCATTCCCTAGACTTTTGCCCATTTTTTCATTACCATCTAATCCTTTGATTCTTGGAATGTCACTAAGATAAGCTTCTGGTTCAATTAAGGTTTCACCATAAATATGATTAAATTTACGAACAATTTCACGGCATTGTTCTAAAAGAGGTAATTGATCTTCTCCTACTGGAACAAGATTTCCTTTAAAAGCTGTAATATCGGCTGCTTGACTTACTGGGTAACCTAAAAAACCATATGTGATGCCTTCACCAGATTCTCCAAATAGTTCTTTTTTTTGTTTAATTTCAGTTTTAACGGTGGGATTTCGCTCTAACCTAGCAATGGTTACTAGATTAGAATAGAAAACAGTTAATTCGGCTATTTCTGGGATAGTTGATTGAATAAACATTGTAGCTTTATTTGGATCAATACCAATTGAAAGTAAATCTATTACTAAATCTCGGACACTTCTTCTTACTTTGTCTGGATTATTAAAGTTGTCAGTTAGGGCTTGAACATCGGCTATCTCAATATAAGTTTCAAATTGGTCTTGAAGTTTTACCCAATTTTTACCAGCGCCAAAATAATGTCCTAGATGTAGGTGTCCAGTTGGTCTAATTCCGGTCAAAATTGTTTGTTTTTCCATTTTTCATCACCTTTTTTTAATTATACTATATTATTTTTATTACAACAAGTAATATTTTTCTATTTTAAAATCAATGAATATTAACTCATTGATTTATATTTTCTTTTTGATAGCTGATGATTTCTCCAGTTGTAGCGTTTATTTCATAGCTATATTCCAAATTATTATAAATGTATTCGATATCGTAGACTAGTCTACCGTCATCATAATCATTTTTTGCTTCTGTAAAGGTTACATCGGAGGTAGTTACTCCTACTTCGTTTAAGGCAATTGTTTTGGCTTCATCTAAGGTAATTACGTTATTAGTGGTAGAGTTTTTGTTGGCATTATTAGAATTACTATTTTGATTATTATTTTCATTAGTATTAGAATTGTTAATTTTAAAATTATTATAGATTATGCGCCCATTTTTGGCATCTATTTTATATTCATATTCAATATTATTATAATAAAATTCTACTTCATAACGGTTATCTTTTACATCTAATTCTACATGGTCAAAGTATATATCGTTATTAGTTAAGCCAGTATCTTTAATAATTATTTCTTTTATTTCATTTTGACTTAAAAATGTAAGTTTGATATAAGCAAATATACCTATAGAAATTAGTAAGATTACACCAACAATACTTAATATAATAATTAATGGTTTTTTCATAATATCCCTCCTATTTTTATTTTAACATATTTTAATAGACCATACGCGGACTTTTAATAACATATATGTATAAGGCTACAAGAAATTCATTTATAAATGGAACAACGAATTTAAAGGATATTTGTTTTTTTTCTATTTGATTATAAAAATATTTAACTATTTTTCGGCGATCAATTAATCCTTCTAATTTTTTGCTTTTTATTTGAATAAAAGTTTCTTCTAATTCAATGGCCTCAGCATTTGAAAGTGCGGTTAAAAGGCCTTTGTTGTAACTTTTTATATTATAAATATTTGATTCATCGAAATTGAAGATTTTGCCCGCTTCTTCAATTAAGTTATTAAAGTTATTATATAAAGTTTTATTATTTAAAAAATCTTTAAAGGTATCTGTTTGAAAAATTTTATTTAATATTTTATTGTCTGAATTTTTAAAAAGGTCTTTTAGGGTTGTTTCGAAATTATCAATATGTTTATTATAATTTTTAATTAAATTATATTTTCTAAAGGTGTATTTATTTCCCTCTAATTTTCCAAAAGTTTTCATAGTATCATTATAACCTAGTTTGATGGCTTTTCTGGCCTGCATTTTATCAAAGACTAAGAATGAGCCGATTTTATTACGCGGAGTTATATATGTAACATCAACACTTTTATCTTTGGTGTTTTTTTTGAAGCCAATGGCTCGTAGATCAACAGCAATAATTTCAGTGGCACCTAGGTCAATAGCTAAGTTGATTGGAAGGTTATCATAGTAGCCTCCATCAATATACATTTCATTATCAATTAGATATGGTTTAAAAGCGGGGTAACATGAAGCAGAGGCTAGGACATAATCTTTAATATTATTTTTCGTTAGTTCTTGTTTGGTTTTTATTACTGGTTTTTTACTAGTAAAATTATAAGTTACTAGTCCATAATTTATATTTGAACCGAAAAACTTAGATGGTTTAAAATAATCATCAAAAATATTTTTCATTTTATAAATATCTAAGCCTCCTTCATTTATGAAACTTTTGGCATATTGAAGGTATATTTTAGATATTTTTTCA
Organism: uncultured Bacilli bacterium; assembly: GCA_944371685.1. GTDB lineage: Bacteria > Bacillota_I > Bacilli_A > RF39 > UBA660 > Coprosoma. The sequence continues at coordinate 5,124 of CALVXV010000042.1, forward strand.
TCTTCTACCTGAGGAAATTCGTTTTCATCATATATATTTTTAAATGTGGCATGATCCCAAAAATTTAGGGAACCTTTTAAATCATTTTGCGTGATAAATACGCCATTGATGGCACCAACTGAAGTTCCAGTGACTATATCTATTTCTTTTTTTAATTTTTTTAGGGCTTTATAAACACCTATTTCATATGCGCCTTTGGAGCCACCACCTGATAAAACAAGTCCTAATTTATTCATAATACCATCTCCAGTTTTATTATACTATAAAGTTTTGTTTTTGGCTAATTTATAAGGGCTAGACTTTGGATGTTAAATAAGGTAAAATAATGTTGAAGGAGTTAGCTATGTTTGATGTTTTTTATAATTTTATTGTACTTAGTGCTTTGTTTTTAATTTATTCTTTTGTTGGATGGATTATTGAAGTGATATATACATTAATTGGTCAAAAAAAATTTGTTAATCGTGGTTTTTTGATTGGTCCTTTAGTGCCTATTTGGGGGACTGGAGCTGTTTTAATTACACTTATTTTAAGACCATATGACAGTTTATTTAATTTAGCTATTTCTTCAGCTTTTATTGGAACGTTTTTAGAATATGTCGTGAATTATTTGATGGAAAAATTATTTAAGGTTAGATGGTGGGATTATTCTAATTTACCATTTAATATAAATGGACGGGTTTGGCTTGGTTCATCTTGCTTTTTTGGACTTGGTGGTATTTTGGTCGTGCATATTGTAAATCCAATGCTTTTTGAATTATTTACAATGATAAATAGAACTGTGCTTTGTGTAATTATAGTATTTTTACTTTTAATTGTTTTGGCGGATTTTTGTATTTCTTTTAACATTATTAATAAATTAAAGATTTCAGTTGATTCAGTTCGTAAAGATTATACAGAAGAAATTTCCAAGAAGGTAGCAGCAATACTTATGAATAGATCTTTGTGGTTTAAAAGGCTTTTAAATGCTTTTCCAAATGTGAGGTTCTCATTTAAAGAAAAAAAATAGGATTAGTTTCCTATTTTTTATATACACCAAATGATAGGTCGTCATTGAATTGTAGTTCTGTGTTGGTGATAACTTTTCTTTCGCCATAGTTTGTGTGGTAATAGAAGGTATTACCATTTTGATAATATATGGTATCATCTAAATAAATTATATTATTTATATCAGTAGTATTAAAAAGGTATGTTTTTAATTTTTTGTTTTGAATGTCTGCTCGATAAACTTTATAATGGTCATTTTCTTTTTTATATAAATAATAATAATTTCCAACTTTGTCTACTTTATCATATCCTTTAATATCTGTTGTATAATAATTATTAAATAGCTTTCCATTTATGGCATCACTTAAGCTCATATTTTCCCATTTTCCATTATAAGTTTGCAGATGGTCTTTATCATGAAATTCTTCGACACTTTGATTATTTATACTTATTTTATATTGTTTACTATTTTCTTTATCAAAGAGGTAGACATCGGTTCCAATGGCACCTTCGATATATGAATCAAATGATATTTCATCATAACTTCTTATGTCTATTTGCTTACCATTTATAATATTTATTACATGAAAGATTTTAAAGGAGTAATTTTGGGTATAATCAGCAACAATATAATATTTATCGGTGAAGAAGCTAATTGGTTTTGTGTATACGTCGTTTTCAAAGATTTGAACGTTATTAGCGTTTCCATTAAATAGGTTTAATCCTTTATATGTTTCCATAGCAATATAATGGTTTTCTAAAAAGTTATCTTGGTATATGGATTGGGTATTTGATAATTTTATTTCATTAGCCTTATCTTTATAATCGTTTTGATTGTAGCCATATTTTTTTAAGGTTTTAAGGTAATTATTTATATTGGTGGTATTTAAATCACTAGCATATGTTATTTCATTATTTTTTAAGCACATTACATCGGTGAGGATACTGCTGTTTTTAAATATGGGTAAGATACACTGATAGCCGCCGATGTTTTTATAAATGATTTTACTGATGATTTTTTCAGCTTTTTTATAATCTTTATTTATTTGAAAGTTTATTTTGAAGTTTTCATGGTTTAATTCAAAGTAATAGTTGTTATTATCTTTAGTATTTAATGTTTCATTTATTTTGAAATTGCCAATATTATATGTGATATTATGTCCGGTATCAAATAAGAAAAGTAGGCATTTTAGAGTAACAAATATGATGGTAAAAATTATTAGGGTTTTAAACAGATACTTCATACGGCTTCCTCCTAGTAATAATTATAAATCATTGGTTTTAGTTTGTCTATAATAAAACGGAGGTTTACTGTTCTCCGTTTTTTGATATATCTTTTAGTTCTTCTTTTAATTTATCATGTTCTTCATCGGTTAATTCACTTTCATATTGTCTTTTTTCTTGCATCATATATTTTGACAATACAGTTTCAATTTCTCTTAAAGCATCTTTTGAAATAAAGGTTAAATTAACTGTTTCTTTAACTGTATCAATTATGACTCTCCCCCATAAAATTCCCATTTTAATTGTTAGGTCATTAAACATATCTGGAGTGATTGTGTAGTAAAAATAACCAAATAATAAACGTTTTTGGGCTAATAAGATTCTTTTATCAGTTATAACAATTGCATAAGTTGAAGTTACGTTAAAAACACTTGGAAGTTTTTGAGCCGCAAAGGCATATAATACTTCTTCGTCATCGTTGATATGTTCGGCAGCCACCTTACTATGAGCTTTTAATCTCCATGCTATAGTAGTTGGGAATCTTTTTTTAAAATCTTTTATTTTATTATAAATAGTATTTGTCATGTTATTACCTCTTATCTATTTTTTACACTATTAATGGTTACTTGTTCAAAGCGGTATTTTTGTGTAACTTTAGGATGTTTTTTGTGATCTACTTCGTCTAAAAACATTTCTAGTGGTCTTACCCAAAGTTCATTATTACCATAAAGGGCTCTATAAATGACATATTCTTCATTAGTTTCTGAATGTCTGGCAATATCCAATACTAAATAATAGTCACCTTTATAGTGTTTATAAATAGCATTTTTTACTACATTTCTCATGAGTATTCTCCTCTTTATTCTTTTTTATTATACAATAAATATGTGGTTTTGACAATCTTGCGGTTGCTGAAACAATTAATTTTTCCACAATAAAAGAAGATGTTATTATCTTCTTATTCAATTGTGTATGGATTAGACTGACTGCCATCTCCACCGGTGATTTGGACTTTTGATGATAAATATAAAACTGGTCTGATATCTTCCTTTGAGCCTGATTTATACGCATAAAAATATGTGCCGTCAATTCTACCCTGCCCTTCACCAATAATTCCATATACATTGTAAGTGTTGTTAGCATTACGCGTTATAGTTATCCAATATGATCCTAAATCGCTTCCCAGCCAATTTGTTCCTTGACAAGCACGGTAATTATTTTTTTGAGAAATTATGGTTTGGCACTGGCTTTGATTAGAACTTGTTCTTAAATATTCTGAAGCAGTTATAAGGCCTATTTTACTTGTATATTTTGTATCATTTTCATTTTTTATTTGGTTAGCTAGATCATCGTTATCAGTTATTCCACCTATGTTCCAAGAATGAGATTCAATTAAATTTTGATAATATGTATTTAATGATTTAAAATATGTTTCATTTAAATATGTATTAAGAGTGGCAGGCCTGGCCCAATTGTTATTATTTGATGTATCCCAATCATTTTCTCCTATTGCTTCGTCTTTTATTATTTTAACTGTTCCATCTCCCTCTACTGAAAGTATTCGCCAACCGGCTTTTTCACCATTAAATGTTATATAATTTATTGTATTTTTACATTTAAATCGTTATAAATATTAAAAAAAACAAGCTATCTGTCAAATAGCCCATTTTTTTCGTGGTTTGTCATCTATCATTATATAGACAGATATAATGATAGATGTTATCAAGATCCCACATGTACGTACAATACCTAATAGCTTGATAATCGGTATAAGCAAAACTAATTATAATAAAATTACAATTGTTTTGCGATGTGAAATAATTTCTAATGAGTATAAACTAATTAAAAATTATTATACATTTATAACTACCCTATCAGGTATTTTAAATATATCATGTTTTTTTTTAAAAATCAATTGTATTTTATAAACTTATTTTGTTTGGTGTAAACGTGTGTAAATTATGACAAAAATTTAATTTTTAAGATATTAATTTACTTTAATGCTTGGATCATTAATATTTTTATATATGCAAGTAAATAGTAATATTAACTAATTTAAGTTTGTGCTTTTTTATAAAGCCAAACAATTGGTTACACTAGATAAAAGATAAATTCTTTATTTAATTCATTTTATTAAAATTACTTTTTGGATATATAATTTGAACTTCTGTCCATAATTTATACTTTGAATCTATTTTTATTTTTAATCCTAATTTTTTGCATATCTTTTTAGAAAGATATAACCCTATGCCAGTAGATTGTGATTTAGTTCTATCACTTCCAGTAAAGCCGTTTTCAAATACTCTTACTAAATCACTTGCTTGAATTCCACACCCATTATCTTTTATAGTTAAAACAACATTATCCTTATTTTCACTTGTATCTATCATAATCTTCTTCTCTTTCTTATCCATATATTTAATCGAATTTTGAATAATGGATTTAGGTCAAGTTTTTAGACACATTTTTTGAGAGAAATTTAAGCTAAAACTAAACTAGCTTTATATTGATTAA
>CALVXV010000043.1 GCA_944371685.1 uncultured Bacilli bacterium
GCAGTTATTGATTTGTTACCAGCACTAATTTGTGGCTTTTTGGTACTACCGGTACCAAATTATCACAATATTAGAATTATTCTTCAAGAGGCATATAGATATTTTACTTCAAGGCAAAAGTTTATTTGGAAAGGATGGTGTGTGAAAGATGAGTACGCAGAGGAACCGAAGCAAGTACACAAATGATTTTGTACCAATAAAATCAATTACTAATGGTGTTATTATTTGTGATAATAATGAAAAAGTTACAGGGGTGAAAATATTTCCTAGAAATATTTTTATCTTGGAGCCTGATTTACAAAATATGATTATTACTAATTTGAGGAATGTTTATAATTTGATAGATTATGAATTTTGGATTGTGGTTGCTGATAGACCGGTTGATATTACATCTTATTTATCAAGATTACAATTGCTTTATAATTCACAGACTAGTCCTGTTAAAAGGAAACTTATTTTAGAGGATATTAATAAAGCTAATATGTTTACTACAACGATGAATGTTGTTGATACTGAATATTATTTGCTTTTTAAAGAGAAAGATATGGATAAGATTCAGAAAAAAATAAGAAATTTAATTCAAGCTTTTGCAAATGCTGGATTAAATGTTACACAAACTTCTAATGATGATTTGAGAATTATATTGGATAATTTCTTAAATGGTGGAATGACTACTAGTTTTGGGACGGTGATGAGTTAATGGATATAAGAACACAGATTGCTCCTAAAGGGTTGGAATTTAAACCTAGTGGTTTTGTTGCTAGTGATAAATATTCAACTATTTTAACGGCTATTACTTATCCTAAAATGATTACTCCTGGTTTTTTGGCTAATTTGACTAGTATTCCTGGAGTTAAGATTGTTATTAAGCATTTACCACTTCCTTTTAGTGTTATCAATAAGATGATAAATAAAGAAATTGCTGATATGAAGGTTCGTTATCAAGAAGAACATGATGTTACTATGCAGGAAAAGCTTCGTCAAGATTATGAATCTTTGGAAGCATTTATTAAACAGTTAGCGGCTTCACAAGCAAAGATTTGGGATTTTCAGTTACATTTAATGGTGACTGCTGATTCTGAGGATGGACTTACTTCTAAAAAATTACAGTTAAAAAGTTTTTTAGAAGCTATGGATATGAGAGCTATTCCTTTACGTTTTGAACAGGAAAAAGTTTTAAAAAGTATGCTTCCTATTTTTCCTAAGCAAGATATTGAAGATAGAATAGGTACACCTATTCCTTCACCAACTTTGGCAGCAATGTATCCATATGTTTTTGATAGTATAAAGGATCCGGGTTTATCTACTTTACTTGGTGTGGATTTTTCTGGTGGAGTTATATTATTTAATCAATTTTTATATCAAGTTCAAAAAGAGCATAATAGAAATAATGCTAATATGATTATTTTAGGTACTTCTGGTAGTGGTAAATCTACAGCTGCTAAATTAATGCTTAGAAGTCATATTAGAAATGGGTATAAGATGGTTTTAATTGATCCTGAAGGTGAACTTGAGGATATGACAAGACTTTATGGTGGAGATTTTATTGATTTAGGTAAGGGTGGAGAATTTGGTATGATTAATCCACTTGAAGTTATTATGGATGCTGATGAAGATGAAATTAGACAAGGAATGGGGTATGCGGTACTTACTCGTTCACTTCAAACTGTAAAGGCATTTATGAAATATTATGATCCATCTATTACTGAAGATGTTTTGAATATCTTTAGTGAAATGGTTCAGGAAACTTATAAACGTTTTGGTATTGATTTTAATACAGATTTTACCCATTATACATCTAAGGATTATCCTACTTTTAAAGATGTATATGCAACTGTTAGAGGAAAGATTACGGCAATGCCTGAGCAAAATAAAGAAAAAGATATATTGGAGCAGTTAGAGCTTAAGTTACGTCCATTAATTAGAGAGTTAAGGTTTTACTTTGATGGTACGACAACTATTTCTCCTAAGAGTAATTTTATTGTATTTAATATTAGAGAATTAATGAATGCGGATGCGAATATTAGAAATGCTTTATTCTTTAATGTACTTAAATATGCGTGGAGTTTGACTTTGGATTCTAGTATTAATACGGTACTTACAGTTGATGAGGCACATGTGCTTTTATCTGGTAATAATACTTTAGGAGCAGACTTCTTGGCTCAGATTCAAAGACGTGCGCGTAAGTATAATACAGGTACGATTATAATTACTCAGCAACCTACAGATTTTAGTGATCCAAGTGTTATTACGCAAGGTAAGGCAATATTTGATAATGCTTCTTATTATTTAATTATGGGATTAAAGAAGCAAGCGGTTGAAGATTTGGCTAAATTAATTGATTTGAATGATAATGAAAAAGAGAGTATAAAAGGATATAATCAAGGTGAGGCATTATTTGTTTGTGGAAGTAAGCGTATGCGAATTAATGTTGTAGTTACTCAACAAGAGTTAGATTCATTTGGTTCAGGTGGTGGACTATAGTTTGATTTGGAGGTGGTATTGTGGCTTTACCAACTGTGCTTTTAAAGGCAAAGGATGTAATTTCAAAAGGTGCGAAGGTTGCTAAAACAGCCGGAGCGGTAAAGTCTGCCACTTCTAATTCAAATGAAGAAGAAGTAAAATCTTTTATTGGTATTTTTAAAACACCTATTATAATTGTTTCTGCTATTGCTGGAACGATACTTGCTTTTATTTTAGTGGTATTTATTGCTATAGTTGCTATTCCACAAATTTTAACGGGTTCTATTTTTGGTGGAGGTTCGCTTTCTAGTAGTGGTAATGGTAGTGGAATTAGTGGAAATTATAGTGGTGATTTAGGGTATGTGCAGTGGGCTGTTGACATAGCTAATGATGATAGCCATGGGTATAGTCAACCTAATCGTTTTGGTAATCCTGATTATGATTGTTCTAGTTTAGTTTATTATTCTTTTTTGAATAGTGGTTATACTACGGATGATTTAGGTACTACCTATCCTTGGACAGTTGGTGTATCTATGCAACATTTACCAAATCTTGGTTTTGAACGTCACACTTTTACTAGTGTTGATGATTTAATGCCAGGTGATATTTTAATTAGGGTTGGTCAGCATACGGCTATTTATGTTGGAGATGGTAAAAAAGTTCATGCATCAATGGATGAAAATGGTGGTATTGCTGGAACACGTCCAGGTGATCAAACTGGAACAGAAATAGTAGTCGATGCTTGTGGTAGTAATTGGACTTATTATTATAGGAGGTCTTGATTATGAGAAGAAAGTTGTTAATATGTTTCTTTATAATATTTTTAATGACGGGGTGTAGTGCATCTTATAATCTAACCATTGATAATAATAGTTTTTCAGAAGATATTGATATTAATTTTGTATCTGATCATGCCGTGAGTAATGGATATTGTAATGTACCTAGTGTTGTTTCTTCTACGGAAGAATATTATGACTGTGATATGACTAATAATGGGGTTAATTATAATATTAAATATAATTATACTTATAATTTAAATTCAGTTAATAATGGTTTTTTTATTAATAGATGTTATTCTAATGTTGATATACAGGATACTGGTGATAAGATAGTTTTATCAACTAGTGATTATTTTGATTGTATTTATATGTATGATATTGGAAAGGTTGATAAAGTCAATATTAATATTAAAACTGATTTAAAAGTTTTAAATAATAATGCGGATAGTATATCTGGTAATGTTTATACTTGGCTAATTGATGAGACTAATTATGAAAATAAGCCTATTTTAATGGAAATGCAGAAGGATGTTATGGCTAAAGACATTATTGAAGAAAATGATAGTTTTTTTACACTTTGGTTTGTTATTACTTTTTTAATTTTTGTACTTGTAGTGGCTTATGTTATAATAAAAATAAAGGCAAAAAGGAATAATGCTATTTAGGTGGTGTTTAGATGGAAGAAAAACTTGGTATGAGAAGATTTAAGTTATTATCTTTTTTGTTTTTAATTTTATTGGTTTTGTTTGTTAATTTAGGTTCTTCTTATGCTATAAGTCGTGGTGATTATTTAAAGGAAGAAACTGAAGGAAATAAAAAGGAAGAACAGTTACTTAGAAAGATAGAAATTATACATGAAACGTTTGGATCTGCTATTGACGAGGAGGCATTATATGCTACTTTAGTTCATAGAGGAACCTTGACTGATTATATTGAGGATTCATATGATGAGGATTTTGATGAGGAAGAATTTAAGGATGTTTGGAATGATATCAAATTACAATTTGATGCGATAATAAGTAGTTCTTTTGATATGGCACAATATATGGCTTTAAGTATTTTAGCTGGACTTGAATGTTTAGTTGAAGAAATAATTGGTGAAGGTACAGAAGATGAGCATGTAGAATCATATTATGAAGAAAATTGTGTTTTAAATAAAGTTATTGATAAGTATATTGAAACGTGGGAACACAGTACAGATATTGAATTAGAAGCACAGATTAAGAAACCTAAAACAATTGATTTACTTACCGCAGCTACAATTGTTATGCTTGATTCTAGTAGTTGGGTTGGAACATATAGTGATGAAAATTATGAAAAGGCTTTAGCTGGAGAAGGATTAGTAGGTAATATTATAGATCGAAGTAATCCGATTACTAATTTTATTGGTATTGCTTATAATGGTGTTTTTTGCACTATTAGGAATGTTGCTGATATTGCGATTAGTGCGACTGGGGCTGATACATTACAACATGACTTTTTTGATGATAGTCCACTTAATTTAAATCATGATTTGAGTGATTTAGATGGATTTAGTGGACAGGATTTAGCTATGGCTAATCGACTTAGTAGATTTTATACAATGGATAAAATATGTTCTTTGGGTTTTATTGGTGGTACATATCAACATGTTCAAAACCCTGATGTTAGTACCGAGGAAGGTAAGGAAAGGTATCAACAAAAGAAAGATATTGTGGCAGAGCAAATTATTGGTTTAGCTCAAGATTTACGTGCTAGTGGTGGTCTTAGTAGCAATAACTGTGTAGTAAACCCTTCTTCTTCAGGTGCTTTTGCAACGTGGAAACAATATGATCCTGCTTGGGCTTCAATTTCCCTTGGTGGGGTAAGTAATATGAAAAATATTGGTTGTTTAGTTACTGCTTTGGCAATACAATTTGCTCGTTCTGGTACGCAAATTTCTAATTTACCAAATGGTTATACTAGTTTTAATCCTGGTGCATTTGTAACTACGTTAAGTCAAAATGGTGGTTTTGATGGCGGTGGTGGCTTTAGATGGACTGGATATCAGAGTATTGCACCTAATGTAAAATTTATGCCTGCAGTACATGTAAATATTAATAATGTGAATGAACTTGCGACAACTTTAGCTAAAGAATTGTCTACTCCTGCAGAGGGAAAATATCAGAAATTTATTGTTATGAGGATAAGTCATAATAGTAGTTCTCAACACTGGGTTGCCGTTGATACGGTTACTGGTAATCAAGTTACGATATTAGATCCTGGTGCGGCTGGAAAAACACTTGATGAAAATTATAGTGGTTGGACAGTTCATTCTTATAGAGTGATGTATGCGACTGATGTTTTACAAGGTCAGACCGGAACTTCTACTGGTGGTACTGGTAATTATTGTGAAACTTCTGGTAGTATTGTTATTCCTGAAGAATACGGAGGCGGTGGTTATACCGTTACTGTTTATAATGATTTTAATTGGGCTTATGATCAAGGTAAGGTATATGATTTATGGGCGGCTGCTGGTTCTCAATGGGATGATGGAATTGCAGTAATAGATGGAAGATATTTGATCGCTTGTACTAAAAAGTTTGGTAATGTTGGTGATAAGGTTGACTTTTACTTAGATGATGGTACTAAGATACCTGCGATTATAGCGGATATAAAGAACGAGAGCGATTCTGGTGCTAACGAATGGGGCCATAATAATGGACAGAATGTGTTAGAGTTTGAAGTTTCACATTTAGCTTTTTATAGTACTTATAATCGTCATAATCCTGGAACTAACGGTTGGCATATGGAATGGGCTGGTAAACGAGTTAGCAGTGCTACTAATTTAGGAGAAAATATTATTGCTTAAGTAGCAAATAAAAGATATTTGAATAATGATAATATGTAAAAGAGAGAAAAGGTTATTTTTCTCTTTTTACGTATAAGTGTATTTATAAAAAAATCACCTAAAAATAGGTGATGAAAATATGAATATGTTGGAAAATTATTCTACTGCATTTTTGTCTTTTAATGTTATATATTTGACATTTATATTATTTTCTTCAAATATTTCATTTATTTCTTTTTCAAATTTTTGAGCTTCTTCTTTCATTTTTGGACATTGAGTTTTAAAACCATTATTATTGATAATTTCGCATTTAAATTCATTATTTTTGTAGGTACTTTTTTGATATAAAGTTCCGATGTTTCCATCAGAGGTGTAGCCTTCTAATTTATATGATGTTTCGATAGTACCGTCTAGTTTATATGAAGTTATAATGCTAGTAAATTTTGTATCTGTGGAAGTTGTTTGTTGTTTTGTTAGTAGGTATTGGTCTATAATTGCTTGATATATTGTGTTTCCATTTTCAGTATTTATTGTTTTTGTGTAGATGCCATTTTCATTTTTTTGGTAGTTATTATTTTTTATGTATGTGTTGAATCTATCGTTGTTTAGTTTTATTTGAATGTTTTTATAGATTATTATTCCTAGAACAATAACTAAAGTTACGATTATTATTATGATAATTCCATTGATTATTTTTTTGGCTTTATTTTCATCTTCCATGTTTGATTTCATTCCTTTCATTTTGTTCAAGGTATATATGAAAAACTTGAACTGAAATTTTTATATTATTATTTATTCTATTAAAATTATATCAGTAAAAAAAAATATTATCAATAATAATTGACATGTAGAAAAAAAATTCGCTATAATGTTAATAAATAGGTGATTATAATGAATGTAAAAGAGGAATTAAGGAAAAATTTAAAATATATAGTTATATTAATTGTACTTTTAAGTCTTTATGTAGTTTTAGCTGTTTTTTTCAATAGTGATGGCAATGACAAGCAAGGTGATGGGTATTTAATTGTTGGTGAATCTTTAATTTATCAGAAAGTTAATGATAATTGGGAACAATTGACAGAGGTTCCTGATATTAGTGATTTAAATTTTACGGTTTATGATGGTAATAATAAAAAAGAAAATGTGAAGGTTCAATATAATTCTAATATGTGGTATTTTTTCGATGATGATTATAATGAAATTAATTATGATAATTTTAGAATAGCATTCACTAATAATTTAGATGTAAAAATTAATCAGAATACAGTGCAAAGATATGATAATACTGATGAAAAATATATTTCACAAATTATTGATACTAATAATAGTGAATCTATAGAATCATATAAGATTTCTCTTAGAAAGTTGAATTTGGATATAGATAATGATGATGAAGAAGAAACCTTATATACTATGTCTAATTATTCTTATGAAGTGACTGATTATAAGCAAATTTCATATTTATTTATTGTAGATAATGGTGTTGTTAAGATTATTGATAGTAGTGAAGGGTTTGAACCATTTGTTATAATTGATTCTATGGATTTAGATGGTGATGGAAAGTTTGAAGTTATAGTTGCTAAGAATGTTATGGATGTACCTTCTTTTGATAGTTGTTATCAAATATATGGTGTAAAAAATGGTGAATATACTTTATTAAAAGATTGTAAATATAAAAATAGCTAATATTAACAAATATTGCTTTTTTTATGATATAATATTTTTGTTTATATACTTATTTTATGAGGAGTGAGGATGCATGAAGTTAAAATTTAGAGCTGATAAAAAGGATTGGATTATATTTGGATGTTATTGTGTAGTATTGCTTTATTTTGTGGCTATTGCTCTTTTAAATATTATACAGTTTGCGAAAGGTGACTTGGATCATCCATTTCATGGTTTGAATCCGTTTCCAGCTTTTTCTTCTGAATATTTTGGCATGACAATTACTTGTTATATTATTGCGCTTGTAGCTAGTATATTTAGTGTATCTGATAGATTTTTTGAAAGAGAAAAAGGTATTGGATTTTCTACGGAAGCTAAGAAAAGTTCTAAGGGATATTCTAGGTGGACTTCGGCTGAAGAAATGAAAAAAGAACTTACGATGGTTAAGGTTCAAGCACCGCAAGCTGATGCTGGGGGACTTCCATTAATTAATGATGGAAAAAAAATGTGGGTTGATAATGGTGAAGGCCATACATTAATTATAGGATCTACTGGTGCTGGTAAAACACAAGCGGCTATTTTTCCACTTGTTCATTCATTAGCTAAGCATGATGAGTCAATGATTATTACTGATCCTAAGGGTGAAATTTATGAGACAACAGCGGAGATGCTTAGGAAAAGGGGATATAATGTTGTACTTTTAAATTTCCGTAATCCACAACAAGGTAGTGGTTGGAATCCACTTCATTTGCCTTATAAGTATTATAAAGAGGGTAATTCTGATAAAGCTAATGAGCTTACTGATGATTTAGCTATGAATATTTTGTATGATGAGAATGCGCAAAATAGTGATCCGTTTTGGGAGAAAACTTCGGCTGATTATTTTTCGGGTATTTGTTTAGGTTTATTTGAAGATGCGAAAGAAAATGAAATTAATTTAAATAGTGTTAATTTATTTACAACTATAGGTGAGGATAAGTGCGGACCTAATTCTACTTATTCTAATGAGTATTTTAAAACTAAAGATCCAACGTCTCCAGCTTATATAAGTGCATCTTCTACAATTTCAGCACCTAGTGATACTAAAGGTAGTATTTTATCGGTATTTAAACAAAAAATTAGATTGTTTGCGGCTCGTGAGAATTTATCAGAGATGCTTTCACATAGTGATTTTGAGTTTGAAGATATTGGTAAAAATAAAACAGCGGTGTTTATTGTTATTCAAGATGAGAAGAAAACATATCATTCACTTGTTACGATTTTCCTTAAACAATGTTATGAAACTTTGGTTGATTATGCACAAAAATGTGGTGGAAAACTTCCATACAGAACTAATTTCTTACTTGATGAGTTTGCAAATATGCCACCTTTAAAAGATGTTGATACAATGGTATCAGCAGCGAGAAGTAGAAGAATGAGATTTTTCTTTGTTATTCAAAACTATGCACAATTATCTGAGGTTTATGGTAAAGAAAAAGGCGATACGATTAGAGGCAACTGTACAAATATTGTTTATTTGATTAGTACAGAACTTGCCGCTTTAAAAGAGATTAGTGAGATGTGTGGTGAGATTAAGGTTAAGACTGATAAAAAGGATAAAGATGGTAAAGCGATTGAAGAAACGCGTCCTTTAATTACAGTTAGTGATTTACAGAAGCTTAAGATGGGTGAAATTATTTTACTTAGACTTCGTATGGATCCTTTTAGAACTAAATTAAAATTAGATTATCAAATTGATTGGGGAGAGAATGATAAGTGTGAAAAAGCAACTTATCCAACTAGGGATAAAGAGGAATTACATGTTTTTGATTTAAAGGCTTTCGTGGATAAAAAAAGAGCCGAAAAAAGAGAAGAAAGTATGAATAAGCTTATTAGTCAGGTTATGCCTAATATGAATCGTGGCGGTTTACCAGGTATGAATAATGTACATGATAATAAGCCTCAAAGGCCAATGTCAATGGAAGATATGCTTAAGAATATTGATAAGGCTGTTGAACGTTTGGAAAAAGAGCAACAACAAAAGCAAGCTAGTATTATGGGTAAAGGAGCTAATGTTGGTAAAATTAACCCGGTTAAGGTTCCAGCTAATATGGCTAATAATAGTGCGATAGATCC
>CALVXV010000044.1 GCA_944371685.1 uncultured Bacilli bacterium
AATATGGTAAACTACTTAGTTGGACAGGTTATGAAAAAAACTGGTGGTAAAGCTAATCCTACTTTAGCTAGAGATGTTATGGCTAAAGAAATAGAGAAAAGGTGATTTTAATGAAATATAGAACACAATATATTAATGAACTAACTGAGGAAAGTATTGGCAAGGAAATTAAAGCTTGCGGGTTTGTCGAAAACATTCGTGACCACGGCGGTGTTATCTTTGTCGATGTTCGTGATGAAACAGGCGTTTTACAAATTGTAAGTAACGATGATAGTATATTTAATGGTTTAACTAAAGAGTCAGCAGTTACTTTAACTGGTACTGTAAGAATGAGGGATGAAGAAAATTTTAACCCTAAAATTAGTACAGGAACAATTGAAGTTTTAGTAAGTGAGTTTGAGGTTTTAGGAAAAGCTAATAATGAATTACCTTTTGAAATTATTACGTCAACTAATGTCAATGAAGAAGTTAGATTAAAATATCGTTATTTAGATTTAAGAAATCCTAAAGTTCACGAAAATATTCGTTTTAGAAGTGAAGTTATTAAATATTTAAGAGATGTCATGGAAGAAAAAGGATTTATGGAAATTCAAACACCTATTTTAACGGCATCTTCTCCTGAAGGAGCTAGAGATTATTTAGTGCCTTCACGTAAATATAAAGGAAAATTTTATGCTTTACCACAGGCACCTCAACAATTTAAACAACTACTTATGGTAGCGGGTTTTGATAAATACTATCAAATTGCCCCTTGTTTTAGAGATGAGGATGCGAGAGCGGATAGATCACCTGGTGAGTTTTATCAATTAGATATGGAAATGGCTTTTGCTACTGCTGAAGATGTTTACGAAGTAGCTGAAGATGTAATGTATAAAACATTTACTAAATTTTCAGATAAAAAAGTTTCACCAAAACCTTTTAGAAGAATTACTTATAAAGAAGCTATGGCTAAATATGGAACTGATAAACCAGATTTAAGAAATCCATTAGAGATAATAGATGTGACTGATGTATTTAAAAATACAACATTTAAACCTTTTTCTGGCTCTATTGTTAGAGGTATTGCCGTGGATGATATTGCTAGTAAATCTAATTCTTGGTTTAATGAATTAGTTGATTATGCGAAAAAAATTGGTATGCCCGGAATTGGTTATATAAGTGTACTTGATGATATGACATTTAAAGGACCAATCGATAAATTTTTAACTGATGAAGAAAGACAAGAATTAATTGAAAAAGCTAATTTGAAAAAAGGTTCAGTACTTTTCTTTATTGCGGATAAACATGAACTTACTGCTAGCACGCAAGCTGGTTTAATTAGAACAGCTTTGGCTGAAAGATTAGATTTAATTGATAAAAACAGATTTGAATTTTGTTTTGTCGTTGATTTTCCAATGTATGAATACAGCGAGGAAGAAGGAAGATATGTCTTTACACATAATCCGTTTAGTATGCCACAAGGTGGAATGGATGCTTTACTTAATCAAAAGACAGAAGATATTTTAGCTTATCAATATGATATCGTATGTAATGGTGTGGAGCTTTCTAGTGGCGCTGTTCGTAATCACGATGTAGAGATTATGGAAAAAGCTTTTGAGATTGCTGGATATACTAAGGAAGAATTAGAAACAAGGTTTAAATCACTTTATACAGCCTTTCATTATGGCGCACCACCGCATGCAGGAATTGCCCCAGGAATAGATAGAATGATAATGCTTTTAAAGGACGAACCTAATATTCGTGAGGTTATTGCGTTCCCACTTAATAGCAATGCACAAGATATGATGATGGGCGCTCCTTCAGAAGTTACCGAAAAGCAATTAAGAGAGATACATGTTAAAATTAGATAAGAGATACTTTTTAGTATTTCTTTTTTGATTTGGTTCATAATAAAAAATGAAAGGAGTAATATTCATGAGTTGTAAAAATAAAAAGAATAATAAGAAAAATAATAAAGTAAATAGTCTTTTGACAGAGACTGTAAAAAAAGAAGCGGCAACTCCCGCACATATTCAAGATTGTAATAATAAAAATGTTTAAAAGCTTGGTTTTGAGCTTTTTTTCTTTGACTTATAATTATGGTATTGTTATAATATATTAAGTTTTAAAGAGGTGAAGTTATATGAAAGAAGAAACTAGAATTCAAATAGAGAAATATTTAAAAGTGGTTGATGATAAGATTCAAAATAAAGAGGATAATGTTCGTGGTGGGTTATATATGTCAGTTGTTGGCATTATGGGCGCTACATATGGTGTTTTAACTAAGTCAGATAGTGCGTTTATTAGTGGTATAATTGTTAGTAGTGGTGGTTTGATTTTTCGCGTTATTAATAATATTTTTTTAGATAGATTAACTTTTGAGAAGTATTCTTTGAAATATGCTTTAAAGAATGACAATGTTAATGAGTATTATTCAGATAGAAAAGGTGGGAAACATTTTAAGAAGTGATTGACAGATGCGTTTATTTAAGGTAAAATTATAAACGTAGTCTGATTGGAGTAGTACTCAAGAGGCTGAAGAGGCGCCCCTGCTAAGGGTGTAGGTCGGGTAACCGGCGCGAGGGTTCAAATCCCTCCTGCTCCGCCATTATGATTATTAACTTACTTAATTTATTTTAAGTAAGTTTTTTTTGTTGACAATTTTATATTTTTATTGTATTATTGTGTTAGTACAGTGAGGTGATTGATTGAAATTTAATAATGAAATGCCTATTTATTTACAGCTATTTCAAAGATTAGCTTTAGACATTGTTACTGGTAAGTACTTAGCTGGTGAAAAGATTCCATCAGTTAGAGAATTATCCGTTATGTATAAAGTTAATCCGAATACAGTGCAAAAAGCTTTAAGTGAATTAGAAGATGTAGAACTAATTTATACAGAAAGAACTAATGGAAAATTTGTTACTGAAAAAAAAGAAACAATAAAAAATTATTTGGAAAGTTTAGCTAAGGAAAAAACTATATTTTATATAAACGATATGAAAGATTTGGGCTATAGTTTAAAAGAAATTATCGAAATGATAGAAGGGAATGAATAATTTGTTATTAGAGTGTAAGAATGTTTGTAAGAATTATGGACAAAAGGAAGCTTTAAAAGATATTAATATAAGTTTACCTAGTGGTAAAATTATTGGTTTGCTTGGTAAAAATGGTAGTGGTAAAACTACACTTATTAAAGCAATTAATGGTCTTTTATCAATAGATAAAGGTGAGATTTTAATAGATGGTAAGGTGGTTGGCACTGAGTCTAAAAAAATAATTTCTTATTTGCCAGAACGAACTTATTTAAGTATGCATGAGAAGGTAAAAGATATTATTGAATATTTTAGTGATTTTTATGATGATTTTGATAGCGACAAGGCTTATAAGTTGCTTGATAATTTGAAGATTAAAGCTGATGATAAATTATCAGTAATGTCTAAGGGAATGAAGGAAAAAGTTCAGTTAGTATTAGTTATGAGTAGGAAAGCTAAACTTTATATTTTAGATGAGCCAATGGGCGGTGTTGATCCAGCAACTCGTGATTATATTTTGAATACTATTTTAAATAATTTTGATGATGGTTCGACTATTTTAATGTCAACACATTTAATTAGTGATATTGAAAGAGTATTAGATGAGGTTATCTTTATTGATGATGGTAAAATTACTAGATATGAAGATGCGGATAAGTTGAGAGATGAAAGTGGTAAGTCTATAGATGAAGTATTTAGGGAGGAGTTTAAATGTTAGGTAAAGTTTTAAAATATGATTTAAAGGCACTTTGTAGATATTTAATTCCATTATATGTGGTATTATTGGGCTTAAGTATGATGATAAGATTCCTTGGATTTTTTGATAATATTTCGGTGATTGCAATAATATGTGGTTTGCTGATTGTGGCTTTAGTAATGCTATTTATATTTTCCTTCATGTTAGCTGGAATATTTTTGGTTAAATATTATTTAGAGAATTTGTTTAAGGAGCAAGGTTATTTAACGCATACACTTCCGGTTAAGAAAGGAACATTATTATTTTCTAAAGTACTGGCTTCATTAGTGGTATTTATTGTTACAGCTTTAGTTTTAATTGTTAGTTTAGTAATTGCATTTTATCAAGAAGGTTTATTTGAGGAAGTTATGAAAGGATTTAATTTGTCTATTTATGGCATGAAGATTTATGAATTTTTACTTTTTATGATAGTTTATGGTATTATTGGTTATATGACTACTATTTTAATGGTTTATGCGTCAATCGCAATAGGTTATAGTAGAAGTTCAAATAAATTAGTAAGTTCTGTAGTATGTGGATTAATATTTTATTTTATAATGGAATTTTTATATTTAGGTTTACTTGGTATAATTATGGCTATTAATCCATCATTTACTGCTAGCTTGGATAATAATACATTTATGATGAAAGATTTAATTAGCTTTCTTTCAATTTTTATGATTTTTACAGCTTTATTAGGCGGTGTTTATTACTATATTAGCTATAGATTTATGGATAAAAAACTCAATTTGGAATAAATTTGAGTTTTTTTAGTGTTTTTAATTATGTTTTATTTTACTTTATTTAATATCATATAATAGGTGATATAGATGGGATTATACAAAGATTTTTTGGAAGCTGTTAAAAGAAATGATCCATCATTTAAAAGTAAATTAGAGGTGTTTTTATATCCGGGCTTTTGGGCATTAGTTTATTATAAGATGGCGAGATTTTTTTATTTGAAGAAATGGTATTTTTGGTCGAGGTTTTGGATGGAAGTTGGTAAGAGGTTAACGGGTATTGAAATTCATCCTGGGGCTAAGATAGGTAAAAGATTATTTATTGATCATGGTTTTGGTGTTGTTATTGGTGAGACGGCGGTGATTGGGGATGATGTGGTTATTTATCATGGAGTTACTTTAGGTGGTACTGGTAAAGAGTGGGGGAAAAGACATCCAAATGTTGGAAATAGAGTAATGATAGGAGCAGGGGCTAAGGTGCTTGGTAATATTAATATAGGTGATGATGTTAAAATAGGAGCTAATGCAGTTATTTTAAAAGATGTTTTACATAATGTAACGGCGGTTGGTATTTATAAGTAGAATGTGATACAATGATTATTATGAAACAAGATAGAAAAAAAGGAAAGATAATTGCATTTTGTGGTATTGATGGCAGTGGTAAGAGTACTCAGCTTAGATTAGTTAGAGATTATTTGAGTGAGAATGCTAAAGTGTTAGTGGCTAAAATTAATTATTCACCTTTGAATAAAATGGGTGATAATAGGCTTTTTGATTTGGCTTTGAAAGGATATAGTGGACTTAAAATAATTGCATATTATCATGATTTACAACAAAAGGATGTTTTTAATTATGATTATATTTTGTGTGATAGACATTTGCTTTGTTATTTAGCATATGCTTATGCATATGATGTTTCTCATTTGGATATGGTAAGAAAGTTACTTTTTATGGTTGATGATCCTGATTTAACGTTTTATTTTGATGTGCCGGTAAGTGTAGCTATGGATAGAATAAGTAAAAGGTCTTTTAGGGATAAAAATGAAAATGTAGATACACTTACTAAAGCTAAAAAAGGTTATGAATATACGATGGGAATATTTGACAATGTATACCGAATAAATGGTACTGATAGTATTGATAAAGAATTTGAAATGGTAGTAGATAAGATTCGTCTTTTGAAAAGATGAGTTTTATCTTTTTTTTCTTATTTGGGTGTGTTATAATTTTGAATATAGGGGGATTTATGAGTAAGAAGAAGATTATTATTTTAGTGTTAGCTATATTAGTTATTATAATTGCAATTTTATTTAGAATTTTTAGCATGGCAAGTGTTGGTGAATATAAAGTTGAAGATGTTTTGGCTTTGACTGATAAACAAGCAGATATTGAAAAAACTTTTGAAAGTGAAGGTTATACTTTAGAAAAACCTAATGTTATTTTAAATCCTTATGGTAATTCACCACTTACAGCTTTGGTTATTTTTGAGACTGAAGATAGTGAGGAAGTTAACGTTACTATTAAGGGGAAGGATAAACTTTCTACTTATCAGCACACTTTTGATAAGGAAAAGATTCATTATATACCAGTGTATGGTCTTTATGCTGGTACGGAAAATGAAGTATTGATTAAAGCTGGCGATGATGAGAATATAGTTAAGATAAAAACAGAGGATTTACCTGATGATTTTATAATACCTACTAGTGTAAGTAAGGACGAGAGTAAGCTTAATAATGATTTATATTTTTTTACTCCTTCATCTAGTGGTTATACTTGTGCTTATGATGTTAATGGTGATGTTAGATGGTATTTGGATGAGAGAGCTATTTGGGAGATTAATAGACTTAAAAATGGTCATTTACTTTTGAGTACGGAGAGGCTTGTAAATACACCTTATTATTCAACTGGATTATACGAGATGGATATGCTTGGTAAGATATATACAGAGTATAGTTTACCTGGTGGATATCATCATGATTATTTTGAAATGGAAAATGGTAATATATTAGTGGCATCTGATGATTTTGATAATGATTATGGAACGGTTGAGGATTATATTGTCGAACTTGATAGACAGACTGGTAATATTGTGAAAACTATTGATTTAAAAGATATTTTAAATATGGAAGATGGTAAGAGTGAAAATTGGACAAATTATGATTGGTTTCATAATAATTCAGTTTGGTATGATGAAAAAACTAATTCAGTGACTTTATCTGGTCGTCATCAAGATGCAGTTATTAATATAGATTATGATACTTTAGAGATTAATTGGATATTAGGTGATAGTACTAACTTTAGTAAAGAATATCAAAAATATTTCTTTAAACTTATTAATGGTGAGTGGCAATGGTCACAACATGCAGCAATGATTTTACCTAATGGTGATGTCTTTGTATTTGACAATGGAAATAATAAGTCTAAGAATAAGGATGAATATGTTAAAGCTGAGGATAGTTATTCGAGAGGTGTTATTTATAAGATTGATACAGACAATATGACGGCAGAGCAAGTTTTTGAGTATGGTAAAGAACGTGGTAGCGAGTTTTATTCACCATATATTTCGGATGTCGATTATTTAGGTGATATTCATTATATTGTTCATTCTGGTGGTATTTCTTATACTAATGGGAAGATAAATAATCAACCGGCAGGGCTTGCTAATGCGGATAAGTTAGTTAGTGATACGGTCGAGCTTTTAGATGATGAGGTTATTTTTGAGATGATTTTACCAACTAATAATTATCGAGTGGAGAAGATGAGTTTATATGGTGATGGAAAGTTTGAATTAGGTAAGGCTAAAGAACTTGGTAGTTTAGGAACAACTAAGATTGATGACCAAAAATTTACATTTATGATGGCTGGAAAAGATATTGATGATGAATATAAGAGTCATAATATTAGTATTAAAAAAGAAAAAGATAGGTTAGTAGTTAGTGGAACATTTAAAAAAGGCACACCAGTTAATGTTATTTTATATAAAGATATGATGGAAAATATTTATTTAATGCGAGTTAGTAAAACTCCTTATACAGCTTTATGTGTAGATTTAGGAGAAGATTCTGATGATGAAAATATAACCGCAACTAAATATATTAATAAAGATGGACTTATTGGTAAATATACGGTTTATATTGAAATAAATGGTGTTTTGTATAATACTAATAAGTATGTGAAGTTTTAAGATTATGTGTCATTTGTCAAATTTGACATTTTGATGTATAATCTTTTTCTATGAGGTGACAGTATGCGAGCAACAATAATATATAATCCTAATGCGACTGGGATGAGCGATGAGGCATTAAAGAGTATGAATATGGTTTTGGCTAATCAAGGTATAGATGTTTTTGTTTTAGAAAGTAAATATCCTGGACAAGTGATTGAACTTGTTAAAAATGCTAATGAAGATAATGATTTATTAGTTACTATGGGTGGTGATGGTACTTTAGGTGAGGCTTTTAGGGCTTTTGGTGATGTAAATCAGAAAGCTAATTATTTCCATATTGCGACGGGAACGGCAAATGATACAGCGAATAATTTGGGGCTATATCAAGGTTCTGTTTATTCATCAGTAAAACTTTATGAGAATTTAAATAAGTGTATGGTTGTCGATGTTGATATGCTTACAGCTAATAAAGTACCTTTTGCTTATGTTTCGTGCTGCGGGACGTTTACTAATTTGACTTATGAAACACCAAAGAGTTTTAAGAAAACTTTTGGTAAAATGGGGTATTATATGTTTTCTGGACTTATAGGTCTTTCTTGTTTACCGGATGTAGTTCATAAGCCACTTAAGATTAGTTATGATGCTAATGGTGAGAGGAAGATTACGTCCGCACTTACAATGATTGTTTCTAATACAAAAACTTTTGCGGGGTTTGAACTTTTTCCTGATGCGAATATTTCTGATGGAAAGTTTGAAGTAACGGTTTTAAAGGGTTTACCTGGTAAAAGGACTGTTAAGGCTTTATCAGAATTGCTATATAAAGATGGTAAAAATTTTGATATTCATAAGTATAGTAAATATATTGAAGCGTTTCAAACTGATGATTTTAAGGTGATATTTGAAAACGGTGAACCGAGACTTGGATTTAATCATGATGGAGATCATGCTTTTGTGTCTTTAAATGATGATAATAGTTTGGATTATAGGGTGTCTAAAAAGGTTAAGATGTTATTACCACAAAGAGCTATTTTAAAATAGTTTTTTGTGGTTTCTTTTTGTGTTTTGTTTCATATATATGATTAGGAGGTATGAAATGGAATATAGAGGAATAGATGTTTCTAAATATCAAGGTGATATTAATTTTAAAAAAATTAAAGATGCAGGTGTACAATTTTCAATTATTCGTATTGGCTATGGTCAATACGAAAGCCAAAAAGATGAGAAGTTTGAGGCAAATTATGAAGGCTTTAAAGGGGTTGGAATACCAGTTGGTGTTTATTTATATTCTTATGCACTTAGTGTGAGTGATGCGAAGAAGGAGGCTAATACTGTTTTAAAATGGCTTAATGGTAGAGAACTTAATTTGCCAGTATACTATGATATAGAAGATAAAACGCAAGTTAATTTAGGTAAAAACACTTTAACTAGTATGTGTGAAGCTTTTTGTGATGAGATTGAGAAAGCTGGTTATTGGGCTGGAATTTATGCGAATAAGTATTTTTTTACGACTTATTTAGATTATGAAAAATTACAAGATAAATATACAATTTGGGTGGCTCAATATAATGATACTAATACTTACCGTGGTAGATATGACATGTGGCAGTATACTTCGTCAGGTAAGGTTAATGGTATAAGTGGTAATGTTGATATGGATATACTTTACAGAGATATTTTTGATAATCGTGGTGATGAAAATTCTGATGTTCGAGGAGAACTGCCTGATTTAAGTGGGTATAATGGCACTTCAATAGTTGATGCTTTAAAATCAGTAGGTTATGATAGTTCATTTGAATCTAGAAAAAAATTATATAAAGAGGCTGGTTTTACAGATAATTATACTGGTAGTGCAACACAAAATGAAAATTTACTCAAGGTTTTACAAGGTGGTAGCTTAGGTAGTAGTTATTATAAAGCAGATTATAAAGGACTTTCATTTGTCGATGGTCTTAAATCTATAGGTGTGGATTCTAGTTTTGCAAATAGAAAAAGAATTGCAAGAGCTAATGGTATTAGTAA
>CALVXV010000045.1 GCA_944371685.1 uncultured Bacilli bacterium
GGAAAACATGTATTATAAAGTTCATCTATAGCTCCCTGCACATCGGTTGAAGAAAGTCCGCTAGTTTTATTATCATAAGTAACTTGATTGCTAGGAAAATATGTTACAGCATATACACTCACCGTACTCGCTACTACCGCAGTTAATATACAAATAAATATTCTGTTTTTAAATATTTTCTTTATTTTTTCTTTAAAAAATACCAATTATTTCTTAACAAAAAAAAAAAAAAAAAAAAAAAAAAAAAAAAAACAAGTAACTTTTTTGAAAAATCACTTGTTTTCAAACCATATTTTCTTATTTAACTAAACTCTTATAATAATTAAATCTCTTAATTGCTTCTTCTTTATTTGCCTTAAGCATCGCCTCAGCATTTTCTGGATTCACCGTCTTAAGCATACTATATCTCGTTTGATTATTTAAAAAATCCTCATATAAACTAAAGTCAGGATTAGGACTATCTAAACTAAACTCATCTTTACTACCATCGTATCTAAATATTGGAAAATATCCACACTTAGTCGCTAATGCTTCTTCCTCTACCGAACATCCCATGCCAGCCTTAATACCATGAGATATACAAGGACAATACGCAATAATAATCGACGGTCCATTATGCTTAATTGCTTCGCTAAATGCTTTAATCGTCTGCATCATATTTGCTCCAAGTGACACCTGTGCCACATACACATTCGGATAAGCCAAAGCAATACGTGCCAAATCCTTTTTATAATTTTTCTTACCATGTGCCGCAAACTGTGCCACCATACCTTCTGGTGTTGATTTAGAAGCCTGACCACCAGTATTTGAGTAAACCTGTGTATCCAAAACTAAAATATTAATATCATCACCACTAGAAAGTACATGATCAATTCCACCAAAGCCAATATCATAAGCCCAGCCATCGCCACCAATAGCCCAGACATTTTTAGCCACAATATAATTTTTAAGTTCTTTCAATCTAGGATGCTTTGCATAATCAATACTCAAAGCAACTTCTTTAGTAATATCATAATCATTAAAATTATCAAGCCACTTTTCAAATAATTCATCTTTGTGCAAAAGCATATATTCTCTAACCATATTACGACCATATTCAAAACCACTTAACATACCATAACCAAACTCGGCATTATCCTCAAATAAACTATTGGCCCAAGGAACACTATATGGTGCATTAGGAAGTTCACCTCCATAAATAGAAGAACATCCTGTCGCATTCGCAATCACCAAATTATCTTTAGAAATCTGTGTTAATAATTTAATATAAGCAGTCTCTCCACATCCCGCACAAGCACCATGAAAAGCAAATTTTGGTTTTTGTAATTGACTACCCTTAATCGTCTCTTTTGGAAAATTATCCTTCGCACTAACATTATTAACCAAATAATCAAACACCATATCATTTTTACTATCCTTAAGTCTACCAAAAGCCAAAGCCTTATTACCTCTAAGACCAGGGCAAGTATTAATACATACCCCGCAACCAGTACAATTCTTAGCCGAAACTGCAATTACATAATAATGATTAGGCACTCCTACAGCTGGTTTACATTTATCTTTTACATAATCGGGAGCTTTAATATACTCATCTTCATTAAGCAAAAATGGGCGAATAACTCCATGCGGACAAACCAGTGAACACATACTACATTGTATACAATTTTCTTTTATCCACTCAGGTACAAATTCTGAAATATTCTGCATCTCAGGCTCCGTATGTACAAAACTTCCATCCTCATAACCATTAAAATCAGAAACCTTTAAATCATTACCTTTTCTATGTGCCAAAGCCTCATAAACACTATCAATCTTAAACTCAAGTTCCTCCTCTAAATCATCAAGCTCTAATTTTCTAAATGACACATCTCTAAGCGCTTCTATATTATTATCCGCCACTTCCTTACTTTTAACTCCAAACTTACGCCTCACATAATCTTCAAGTTCTAAAGTAGCCTTTTCTTCATCAACATCTATTAACTTAAATATCGCTTTTTCCATAATCATACTTATTTTCATGCCTAAATTATGTTTTCGCGCTATCGCATCCGCATCTATTAAATAAACAGTAATATTATTATCCTTCAAAAATCTTTTATATGGATTTAAAGCATCTAAAACCAGATCATCACTCATAGTTGTATTTATCAAAAGTGTGCCATCCTTCTTAAGACTACTAATCGCATCAAAAATAGATAAATACGTATCCTTAGAAATAACCACCAACTTAGGATTATGTACAAAATATGTTGAACCAATAGGCTTATCTGAAAATCTCAAATGACTACAAGTAACTCCACCAGACTTTTTAGAATCATACTCAAAATAACCTTGAACATAACGCTCATCACCGACAATATTAAGTAACGATTTACTACAGCTAACCATTCCGTCACTGCCATATCCATAAATCAAAACTTCCATACTGTCACTAATATCAATATCTTCATAAGCCAAAGATAAATTAGTCACATCATCATCTATACCAATCGTAAATTCATCTTTAGGATTGTCAAGCATATCATAAACAGCTTTAATCATACCAGGAGTAGTATCTTTACTAGATAAACCATAACGTCCATGACATATATCAATATTCCTATTTTTCAAACTACTTAAAACATCTAAATATAAAGGTTCTCCTTCACTTCCAGCCTCTTTAGTCCTATCAAGTACAGCCACTTTTGAAACACTATTAGGTAAAACACTAAGTAAATACTTATCACTAAAAGGTCTATATAAATGAACTTCCACTAAACCAATTTCTTCATCACTATAGTCTATATACTCCTTAATCGTCTCACAAACAGAGCCCATTGCGACAATAACCTTAGAGGCCTTTAAACTACCATAATAATTAAAAGGTTTATAATTAGTCCCAGCTAATTTATTTATCTTATCCATATATTCATTAACAATATCTACAGCCTTTAAATACAACCTATTACGTGATTCCATCTCCTGAAAATAAATATCGCCATTTTGATTAGTTCCTCTAGTAACTGCCGCATCATTATTAAGAGCCCTACCTCTAAATTCCTCTAACTTATCCATCGGAATAAGTTTTTTAATCTCATCACTATCTAAAACATTTATCTTATTAAATTCATGACTAGTTCTAAAACCATCAAAAAAATGTAAAAATGGCAAAGAAGCCTCTATACTAGCTAAATGACTCACTAATGACAAATGATAAGCATCTTGAACCGAAGATGAAGCTAGCATACAAAAACCAGTTCCTCTTGTCGCATATATATCTTGATGATCTCCAAAAATACTAAGTGCATGCGTCGCTAAAGACCTAGCCGCCACATGAATCACACAAGGAAGCATCTCTCCAGCAATTTTATACATATCTGGAATCATCAAAAGTAATCCTTGACTTGCCGTATAAGTCGAAGCCAAAATCCCTGTTTGTAAAACACCATGAACAAGCCCAATTGCTCCCGCTTCACTTTGCATCTCCACAACCTTAGGTACTACCCCAAATATATTTTGTTTACCTTCACTCGACCACTTATCAATAAGCTCTGGCATTGGACTAGATGGTGTAATTGGATATATTCCAAGTACCTCACTAAATAAATACGAAGCCTGCACGCAAGCTTCATTACCATCACAAATTATTTTTTTCATACTCCTGCCTCCTACTCATGACAATCCTCATCAGGATTTGCAAAATTAACCGTATATTCAAATGAACTACCATTATCACTCTTTATAATCACACTAACATCAGACTCTATATATGGTTTATCAGTCATCGGATTAACCAAATTATGTTCAATATAACCACCTTTAAACGTCTGACCATTAACAGTCCCACCTTCATCTAAAGCCAAGACTGGAATTACTGTCTGACCAGCTGCCCCTGGCAATAAATCAGGATAATCTGTCACTAATGTCTTAGCCCCTTCAATTAAATTAGTCCTTTGAACCATACAAGTATCATAACGTCCCTCTTTTAAATTACTATCTACCGCTGTAAAAGCAATTAACCCTAAAATACTCAAAATAACAATAACCCCAAGTAACTCCGCTAAAGTAAAACCATTACGTAAAGCTTTCTTCAACTTATAAACCTGACTTTGATAATTTTCACTATTAGTAATAAAAGAGCCCGCAACCACTATATCCGCATCACGAACAAAACGAATAGTTGTATCATTAATTCCTCCATCAACCTCTATCACATAAGATAAATTATTATCCTCACGGTATTTTAAAACCTTACTAAGCCTATCCGTAATATCAATGAAAGTCTGTCCACCAGCGCCCGCTTTCACACTCATAACCAGCACTAAATCTATCAATTTTAAATATGGATAAAGCTTTTCGATATCAGTTTCTGGATTAATTGCAATCCCAACTTTTATTCCCTTACCATGAATATAATTAATAATCTCTAAAACATCTAAAGTAGCCTCTACATGGAAAGTAATATAACTAGGATTTAAACCCGCCACTTCATCAATATATTTTTTTAAATTCCTAACCATCAAATGTACATCAAAAGGTTTATCTAAACTTAAAACAGCCTCTTTCATCTTACTAATAGGTAAAGTTGCCCTTTCAGTAAACTTTCCATCCATCACATCAAAATGAACCATATCACAAACTAAATCTAAAGATTTTATCTTATCAAAATCATCTTGAATCTTCAAAAAAGAACCTGCAATCTTAACCATTTAATCACCTCATTTTAGGAAATTTATATAATTATCATATCTGCTTTTTAAAATTGTTCCATCCAAAACCTTTTCCTTAACCATACATTTTTTCTCATGAATATGAAAACAATCTCTAAACTGACATTCATCACGATATAGATTAAACTCTATAAAATTATCACGAATATCTGCTTTACTCATACCTGTAAAATCCAAGGCCGAAAACCCCGGTGTATCCGCCACTAAACCTCCATATAACTCTATCAATTCCGTATGCCGAGTAGTATGTTTTCCTCTATTTAAAGCTAAAGAAATCTCCCCAGTTTTTAAATTTAAATCTGGATCAATTCTATTGAGTAATGTTGATTTACCAGCCCCACTTTGTCCAGCAAACACACATACTTTACCATAAAATATCTTCTTAATCGAAGAAATATCATCATTCATATAAACCTCATAACCAATTTGCTTATAATAATCAATTATTGGTTTAACTTCATCCATCTCATCTTTACTAAGCAAATCAGCTTTCGTAAATATAATAATTGGTTTAATCCTATTA
Source organism: uncultured Bacilli bacterium (assembly GCA_944371685.1). GTDB lineage: Bacteria > Bacillota_I > Bacilli_A > RF39 > UBA660 > Coprosoma. Next base: position 5,233 of record CALVXV010000045.1, read on the forward strand.
TATTCACATATCACCAAAAACTTATCTAAAAGATTAGACGAAAAATCCGGTCTTTTTAAACTAGTAATAATTAATAATATATCTATATTGGCTAAAGTCGGTCTATAAAGTTCATTCTTTCTAGGTAAAATTTCCAAAATATATTTATTATCTTCATCAAAGATAACCTCATCACCTGGTTTTGGTGAAAGGCCAAGGTTTCTAAACTTTCCCCTAGCCTTACACACAAATAATCCATCTAAACTCTTGACTGTATAATCATTACTAATTTGTTTAACTATTTTTCCCTGCATCTACTGTATATCTCCAGTATCACTAGGCTCTGTTTCAGTAGTTGTTTGTACTGGATTTTTAACCACTTTTATTCGCAAATTAGCTCCTTTACTAACCTTACTACCAGCCGCCATATTTTGATATATAACTGCCCCATCAGACTTAGTTTGATCTTCTACTTCAGTAACATTTAAAGTAAGTCCATTTTCATCACAAAACTTTTGAACATCATCTTTAGTATAAGTTCCATCAGTAAAATTAGGATAACTAACATAAATATTTGGAATAACAAAAGTAATCGTATCACCATCACCAAGTTTAGTGCCAGGTTCTACATCTTGCTCTAAAATAGTGTTTTCTTTAACATTTTCACTAGCCGAAACATCTTTAGAGTCACTTAAAACTCTAATTCCAGCTTCCTCAAGTTCCTCTTTAACCTTATCAAAATCTTCACCAGTATAATCATCTATCTCTATCTTCTCTGAACCACTAGATACAATAAGTGATATCTCAGAGCCCTCTTTTAAACTCTCACCTATCTCCGGATCCGTACCAATAACCTTGCCTTCATCGACATCATCACTGGCTTCTTTCTTAGTTTTACCTTTAACTTCAAAACCTTTATCTTCCAAAGTACTCTCAGCTTGTTCAACCGTCATACCCTTAACATCCGGAATCTCAATATCTGGTTTATCAGAAATCTTTGGCCATAAAATAAATACAAATAATAAAGCTGCAATAAGTATTCCTACAATTGTTCCTACCACAATTAATGCCTTATTCATTCTCTTATCTTTTTTATTCTCATCTTTCTGAGCATTCCTAGCTGCTCTACCTTGCCTAGGAACTGTCTCATCGTCCTCAAATCCCTTTTCACGATATTTATAAACAACCTTCGGCTCATTAAATCTATCTTTATCTAAAGCCGTCTGTAAATCCTCATGCATCTCCCATGCCGAATCATAACGATTCTTAGGATTCTTAGCCGAAGCTCTTAAAATAATATTTTCAATAGACTGTGGCATCTCAGGATCATACTCACAAATACTTGGAATTGGCTCATTCATATGTTTAATAGCCACTTCAACTGGATTATCACCTTTAAAAGGAACATGACCAGTCACTAATTCATACATTAAAATTCCAAGTGAATATATATCACTCTTTACTGTTGCTGCCCCACCATTAGCTTGCTCAGGCGGTATATAATAAACAGTTCCCATCACACTATTAGTCTGCGTAAACTCACCTGCATTTAAAGCCACCGCAATACCAAAATCCATTATCTTAACTCTACCATCTTCCAAAATAATCACATTTTGTGGTTTAATATCACGGTGAATAATATAACTCTCATGCGCATGCGCCACTGCACTAGTAAGCTGAAGCATAATATCTTGTACTTCCGGCAAAGTCAAACTACCTCTTTTTTTAATAAGCTGTTTTAAAGTAAGACCTTGAACATATTCCATAACAATAAAATATTTACCATTATCTTCTCCTACATCATAAACCTCAACAATATTTGGATCATTAAGTGAACTAGCAGAAATTGCTTCCCTTTGAAAACGTCTTACAAATTTTTCATCCTCAGCCAAATCACCTCTTAAAATTTTAACCGCAACTTTTCTATCCAAAATAGTGTCCTGAGCCAAATAAACATTAGCCATTCCACCCTCACCAATAGATCTAATAATTTCATAACGGTCATTAATAAGTTGTCCCCTTGTTATCATTTAATTTCCTCCTTCTGTAAATAGGCAACTGAAATATTATCTGTTCCCCCACGATTATTAGCTTTATTAATAAGTTTTTGAACCTTCGCATCTATATCTAAATCACTATCTAAAACTGTCTCAATCTGTCTTTCATCAAGCATATTAGTAAGTCCATCACTACAAAGAAGTATTCCACTAACATCCCTCTCGACATCAAAAACATCCATCTCAACTGTAATATTAGCCCCAAGTGCTCTCATCAAAACATTCTTTCGCGGATGATCCTTAGCTTCTTCCTCTGTAATTTCTCCAGATTTTACTAATAAATTAACCAAAGTATGATCATTAGTTATTTTGTATAATTTTTTATCTTTAATAACAAAACCTGAAGAATCACCAATATTTCCAAAAAGCAAAAACTCATCTGTCAAAAGAGCTATAACAATAGTCGTTCCCATTCCAACACTCTCTGGATTGTTTTCTGTATACTTATATAAAAGCATATTAGCTTCACTAACAACTTCTTTTAAAAAGTTAATCGCCTCATCCTTACTGCCAACACTAGATGTATCAACAAACCTTTTTCCAATATGGGTAATTGCAATTGAAGATGCGATCTCACCACCTTTATGGCCACCCATACCATCAGCTACAGCCATTAAAATTTCTCCAGCTTCATTTTTTACAATTGTCACACTATCTTCATTATGATCTCGGACTTGTCCAGGATCGGTTAAATATGAAAATTCCATTATTTTCCCTCCTCAAAGTTACTACGTAATTGTCCGCAAGCCGCACTTACTTCACTGCCAAATTCCTTACGCACTGTCACATTTATCTTATTTTTCTTAAGTATATCATAAAAATGCATTATCTTGTTTTTACTTGTTTTTTTAAATCCTATATGACTAGTTTCATTATAAGGTATTAAATTAACATATGCCGTTAATCCTTTAAGTAAAGAAGCTAGTTCTATAGCACATTCATCACTATCGTTTATCCCATCAAGCATAATATATTCAAAAGTAACCTTTCTATTAGTAACCCTTAAATATTCTTCTACCGCCTCCATAACCTCATTTAATGGATAAACTTTATTAATTTTCATAAGCTTACTCCGAAGTTTATCATTAGGGGCGTGCAGACTGATAGCTAAATTAACTTGCCTTTTCTCCCTCGTAAACTCTTTTATCTTAGGCACAACCCCGCATGTCGATACCGTAATATGTCTCGCTCCAATTGAAATACCATAATCACTGTTAATAATATCAATAAACCGCATCACATTATCATAATTGTCAAAAGGCTCTCCAATTCCCATTAAAACCACATGTGAAATTCTTAATTTCAAATCTTCTTCCACCATAAGTAACTGAAGCACCATCTCATAAGTCTCTAAATTACGAACTTTTTTAAGCCTGCCACTTTCACAAAAAGCACACCCCATATTACACCCAACTTGCGTTGAAACACATAAACTATTACCATAATCATGAATCATTAAAACCGCTTCAACTTTTTGACCATCATCAAGTTCAAATAAATATTTATGAACATCTTTTCCATTTTGAACCCTTAATATATTAAGCTTATTCATATTAAAATCTTCTTTTAATTTTTCAGTAACACTCTTTTTAACATTAGTCATCTCATCAAATGAATGAACCCTTTTTTTATAAAGCCAATCATATACCTGAATAGCTTTAAACTTCTTCTCGCCAATACCTAAAAAATAATCTTCCAACTCATTAAGTGTTTTTCCATATATGTTCATAAATTCTCACCTTATATTTAATTATACCAAATTACAAAAAAAAATAATAGAACTCCATATATTTTTTATCATAAGTTCTATTACTTTTTTCACTAAATCATTTTATTTGACAATATATTTACCTATTTTATAAAATTCATAGCAATACAAATAGCAAAAAATACTACCCCTAAAAAAGCTGTTAATCTAGTTATAAACAACTCTCCGCCTCTTTCTTTACGATTAGCAAATAACTCATCATTACCACCCATAATATTACTATCTGGGCTTACTGCCTTACCACTTTGTAAAAGCACAATTGCAATTAATAAAATAGATACAATAATTAAAAGTATTTCCATAGTATCCCTCCGACTTCTAATAATTTACCATAAAACCAAAGAAAAATCAACCACAAAATAACTTT
>CALVXV010000046.1 GCA_944371685.1 uncultured Bacilli bacterium
AAATTGCGTAAGGTTATTAAGTAGTGTAACGCATAGAAGTTGAATAAATATAATACTTCCACGAGTGTTCGACAACCTAATGGGTTGATAAGATATGCTGAACTACATAGAATAAGTAATATGTAGAAATATTAGATAAAAAGCTAATATGGTAACATAGTGTAATCAGTGGGTCTAGGGTTCGAATCCCTAACAGCCCACCATAATTTTGATTAATAATCTAAAATAATTTTTTAGATTTTTTTGAAAAAACAACTCTAACTAAATTATTTAAGTATATTAAAAGAATTGCTAATAAACCAAGCAATTCTTTTTTATTAATAATTTTCAGCTTTAATTTCAAAATATGATTGTGGATGAGCACATACTGGACATACTTTAGGAGCTTCCTCACCATAATGAACATGACCACAATTACGGCAAACCCACATTTTAGGAGTTTCACTCTTAAATACTTTCTCATCTTTAACAGCTTCTAATAATTTATTATATCTTTCTTCGTGAGTTTTTTCAATTTTAGCTACTTCTTCAAATAAGAAAGCAATGTGATCAAATCCTTCTTCTTTAGCATCTTTTGCCATATCTGCATACATTTCAGTCCATTCGTAGTTTTCACCTTCAGCAGCTAATTTTAAAGCCTCCATAGTATTAACTTTTAAACTATCTTTAATATCGCCACCAAATAAAGTTTTTAACCACATTTTAGCATGTTCTTTTTCGTTATTAGCAGTTTCTTCAAAAATAGAAGCGATTTGTTCATACCCTTCCTTTTTAGCTGTAGAAGCAAAATAAGTATATTTATTTCTAGCTTGGCTCTCTCCAGCAAAAGCAGTTAATAAATTTTTCTCAGTTTTTGATCCTTTTAATTCCATATTCTATATCTCCCTTCCTTTAAATTTTGGTTATCATTATTAATCGATTACCACTAAAATTATAACATAATTAGGAAAAATTGTATATATTTTAACCCTTCATTTCTTTTTCTATCCATCTCATAATAACCTTTACAATATATTCTACTTCATTATCAGTAAGCTCTCTACCTTTAGGAATCTTATGCCATTTTTCTAAACAACCTCTGCAACAGGTAGCCGTTGCATGCTGAGCAATAAAAACAGGATGTCCCTTCATTGCTGTTTGCCTTCCATCATTTTTAGGATATGCTGGTTTTAACTTCTTATTAACAAAATCATAAGCATGTCTTTCTATAACATCTAATCCCTTTTCATTAATATAACTAATCATATACTTTCGCAAATGAAAACTAGAGCGAAATTTCGACTTACTTAAACTTTGAAACAAATAATCTAAATTCTTATACATAATCAATCTCTCAAATAACTACAGAGCTTATCTATAACTTCCGCTAAAACCTCTTTCTTATCATCACGGCGATTATCTCTATCAACATATATATTAAAATCAATATACTTTTCATTATTTTTATCATAAATACACATAAACACTTGATTATCATCCCCACACTTATTTTTAGGATCCCGTTTACCAAGCTTACCAGTTACCCCAACGCCATAATCACTACTTGCAAATACACTTATCGCTCTAGCCATTTCCCTAGCTGTCTCCATACTATAAACCGTATAATTATCAATCACATCCGCACTTACACCCATTTTAATCTTATAATCATTTGAATAAGTAACTGCACTAAAGTTTAAAACACTACTAGCCCCAGGTACATTTGTAATTGCATTTACAATTGCCCCGCCAGTACACGATTCCATCGTACTAATTGTTCTATTTTTCTCACGCAAAATCTTAACAACTTCTTTTAATTTTTTTTCCATTCTATTATCACCATATACAATTATACACCAAAAAACGAGACATTAACGTCTCATTTTCATATTTTTTTGATATGTTGAATACACCATTCGTACACAAGTACCATTGATATCTTCACGTTCATAATTCCAAAAATCCAGTCCATTCATCAAACCTTTTAATACCCTTCTATTTTGTTCATGATCAATTTCATTATAATCATCATATGTTCCTAAAATAACTCTAGTATCGGCATTAGTAACTTCAGGAATTTTAGCAAGTAGCCTAACCAATGAAGCTGCCTCATCAAATGGCATTACAGCATGAACTAAATTAATCTTTGACAGTTCTATAGGATTTTCAGCCAATAATTCAACTAGTTCAGCACGGCATACTTTAAATTTAGGAAAATCAGTCATGTAATTAGTAACCAATAATCCTTCATCATTCGCAATCTCTAAAGCCGTATAATCATCATCTAAATCGGCGATCTCATTCAATCTATCTTTAAAAAATGATACATACCTTTCTAATTGAACATTTTCTAAAGTTGATGGAACATCAGTTTTAATCTCATCAACCTTAAAATCTCTAATTTTTTTTGGAACAACTAACTGCGGTAAAATTTCTTTCATTTCGCACCTCTTTCTAAAAAGCTTTATTATTATACCGCAAAAATAAATAATGTCAAATTTACAAAAACACACTTTCTTATGTACAAAAAAGAACAAAGTAATTACTCCGTTCTCAAAGCTTCAACTGGATCCTTCTTAGATGCCATATTTGCCGGTATAGCCCCACCAATAATTGTTAATGTTAAACTAATAATCACTAAAATAACTGCATGAATAGGATTTAACTTAGCTACATTAGCCAAACCAGATAAATTCTCAATAATCATATTAGCTGGAATCGTCAAAACATAAGCCAATATAACACCTAATATACCAGAGAAAATTCCGATAATAAACGTCTCTGCATTAAATACTCTTGTAATATCTTTCTTTCTAGCCCCCAAAGCTCTTAAAATACCAATTTCCTTAGTACGCTCCAAAACTGAAATATAAGTAATAATTCCAATCATAATTGAAGAAACAACAAGCGAAATAGATGAAAAAGCAATCAAAACTATCGTAATTGCATCCATAATATTGCCAGAAAGTGTTGAAATCATCTCAGCCATATCAGTATATTGAATAACATCATCTTCATCTTTACCATCATTATACTTATCTAAATAATCAAGTATATTATCTTTAGTATCAAAATCTTTTGGATAAATATAAATTGCCGAAGGAACTACATCCGCTCCTAAATATCCTAAAAACCCATCTTTTGTATTTATCTCATCAAAAGCCTGATGGGTAAGTACATTATAAGAAACATCATTTTGCTCTTTAACAATTTCTGAATCTTTATTAAGACTTATAACCTCATCAACTAAGGCCTCAGTATAACAAAGTCCACTACCACTAGTAATAAGTTCCTTATCTTCTTTACCACGAACAATAGCCATAATCTTAACAGCTATACTATTTTCACTATTATAAAGTTTGCCTAAATCAGTCTCCGGCACAAAATTATCACCAATTTTATTATAATAATCATCATTAATAGCCACTTTAAATTCTTTATTTAAAATATCATCAAAACTCACACCATCATCTAACCCTAAACTCTCTAAAATAGAAGTGCTAATTTGATTTCGACTATTAACAATAAGTATCAAGCCAGCATCATCACTAATATTACCAGCTAAAACATCATAATTTTTCTCAAGTAAACCTTCTTCATCATTTGGATTTTCCGGTAAAATACTATTAGACATACTAGATAAACCATTGCCACTATTTACTAAATTATATTCGTCACCACTTTTATTTACCAAATTAATATTAGTACCCTTAACATAAGATATCCCAGATACATTACTCATATCCATATCATCTAAATAATTAACAAAATCTTTAGTAATTTTATTAGTATGCACTATTGTATCTTTCAAATCATCTTGAGCATACACCTTCTTATCACTAGGATATTTTTCTATCTCACTTTTACCAGTAAGTTCACTAAGTGTACTCTCATCCATCTGCATCGTCTGATTAGTAATCATAATCGGCGACTGAGATAGCGAATCTTGTTCAAAATTTTCAACCTCAATATTAAAACCATTAGATAAAGAAAGAATAAGCGCAATACCAATAATTCCAATCGACGAAGCAAAAGCTGTTAAAAAAGTTCTACCTTTTTTAGTACGAATATTTCCAAAAGAAAGTTTTAATGCTGCCAAAAAATTCATTGCTGTTTTACTAATATTTAAATTACCAGTTTTATCATCAGCATCAAACGGTTCAGAATCACTTAATAACTTTCCGTCTTTCATCTCAACAATTCTCGTTGCATAACTTTCCGCAAGTTCCCTATTATGCGTCACCATAATAACCAACTTATCCTTAGAAATTTCTTTTATAAGTTCCATAATTTGCATGCTTGTCTTACTATCTAAAGCTCCCGTCGGCTCATCTGCCAAAATTATTTTAGGATCATTCGCAAGAGCTCTAGCAATCGCCACTCTTTGCATTTGACCACCAGAAAGCTGATTAGGTTTTTTATGTGCATGTTCACCAAGTCCAACCTTTTTAAGTAAATTTAAAGCCTTCTTTTTTCTCTCAGACGCACTTACACCACTCAAAGTCATTCCCATTTCAACGTTTTCCAAAACAGAAATATGCCCAATCAAATTATAACTTTGAAACACAAAACCAATCGCATGATTACGGTAAGCATCCCAATCCTTATCCCTAAATTTCTTAGTCGACTTACCATCAACAATTAAATCACCAGACGTATATCTATCCAAACCCCCAATAATGTTCAGTAAAGTGGTCTTACCAGAACCACTAGGACCAAGTATTGCGACAAATTCATTTTCTCTAAAAGATAAATTAATCCCTTTTAAAGCATGTTGAACAAAATCACCAGTTTTATAATCTTTTTTAATCGCCTTTAATTTTAACATATTTTAATCACCCACTTTTAATTATAATAATTTAAAAATACAACTATGCCACATTCGCCAAAGTTGTACTTTTTGGTTCAAAATCAACTAACTGCTGAAGCATCTCACCATATCTAAACTGAGTATCTCGAACCGTCAATAAATCATAGTCATACTGTGGATCCATCAAAATAGTTGAATCCCCTTTATCAAGTTCCTCCAATTCACGAACCAACGTCACATATACTATCTCATACTTATTTTCCAAATTATATCTATTATAAATATCACTTAAAATCTTTTTACTAGTCACGTTCATCGCAATCATTGGTACATATTTTTCTTTATAAAGTCCTTCTGCTATCATCGAATAAGCATTAATAAAACTAAGTAATTTCATCTCACTATCTTTGTTTTTCTTAACAAAATCATCATTAACTTCATAAATAACATACCTTATAAAACTAGAGCCACATTGATCTAATAATTTAAAAATCTTCTTAAGTTCATATACCGCTTCACGTTCATCAGTCGCACTACCATATATCATTGCTCCAGATTTCATACCTTCTTCACTACAAACACGCATATTTTCCAAAAAAACTTTTTCATCTTTTATATTATCAACATTTAAACAAGGAAGTATAACTAATCGCGCATTTTGATCGCGTAAATCACGAAAATCCTTTTGGGTAAGTTTATCACCATCTAAAATTTTTTGAGCCACAAACTCTGAACCCGCCGTTTCCAAATCCTGCACTTCATTTTCATCATGTATCTCAGTATTTACTTCCTGTTCCACATCTACAGTAGGTACATTTTGAACTTCCTCGATATATGAATCTTCAATGACTTTACTATCGACCGAATTAAGTATTACACTACTTTTATTAACAACAATTTTTGGTTTTTCTAATTCCTCTTTTCGCTTCACTTCTAAAAATAATCTATACTTATCCAAAACAACTTCTAATGCTCGTGCATAATCCGCATTTTCAGGATCAAACTCCGGCCATTTAATCATTCTATAATCTAAATCGCCCTTCATACAAGCATATCCCAAACTACCTTCTAAATAATCTACAGCTAAATTATAAACACGTACCCAAGCCTTACGATAATTAGGATCCCCTTTACTTGGAATAGTCACAATATTCTTAAGATTACTATTTGGTACATCAACCCAAACCTCACGGCCTTTCGCCACTATAAAATTATTTGGTTTCAATAATTGTGATTTTATCCAATCTATATGATCGCGTGTTACATCGCGAATTTGATTAATTAAAGCTCCTGAATTTTTTACATTATTCATGTCATCACCTGCTCTATTATTATTAATATCATTATACATCCTCTTTACATATTGTGTCAATAATTTCATCAAAAAAAGCCCAAAAACTAAGGGCTTATCTAAATTTTAATTTTTTTAGAAACTTTATAAAATAAATCTGTAAACATATTAAATAAAGTTATAGCAATCATAAATAAAGCTAAAATTAAAACCAATAATTTTGGTGTTAAAACCGTAAGCGAAAATAAATTTCTAAAACAAACAACACCTAAAGTAAATAATATTGCTAAAAACACAAATAAACATCTACGTAAAGTATTAAATGGCACACTTATCCTATATAAAAGCATAAATCCAGTAAGTCCAGTCAAAATAACACATAACGTCGAAACTTCCGCTTCAGTCAACCTTATAAAATTAGAAATTAAAACAATAATCAAAACATTTGCCACTATTGTAAGTGCTGTTGGAATTGACCGCTTTAAAACATTAATAATAATCTTACCATTAATTCGCTCATTATTTGGCTCTAAAGCTAAAATAAATGATGGAATACCAATTGTTACCACACTAGTAAGTGTCAGTTGAATTGGTTCAAATGGATAACTAAGAGGTAAAAACACAAATAAAATAGCTAATAACGTCGCATAAGTTGTCTTACAAAGAAACAAAGATGACGACCTTTGAATATTGTTAATACTTCTTCTCCCCTCCGCAACTACTTTTGGCATTGATGCAAAATTAGAATCCAAAAGCACAAGCTGTGAAACATTACGAGCCGCATCACTACCACTATTCATAGCTACACTACAGTCAGCTTCCTTTAAAGCTAAAACATCATTAACACCATCTCCAGTCATAGCCACCGTATGTCCCAAAGCCTTTAATGCCATAATAATTTCCTTCTTTTGGGATGGCTTAACTCTACCAAACACATTATATTTATCAGCAATCTCCACAATCGGTCGATCACATACACTCATATCAATATATTTAACATCCTTAAGCCCTACTTTAGTAGCTACACCAGCCACCGTTTTTGGATTATCGCCAGAAATCAGTTTAATATCAACCCCTTGCTCTTTAAAATAATCTAAAGTTGCTCTAGCTTCTAATCTAATTTTATCATTAATTATTACAAGTCCTAATGGTTCTACATCCAACGGTAATTTTTTATTTAACTTATGATTTACCTTACCTAAAAGAACAACTCTATTACTATCAACATAATTACTAAGCTCTTTATCAATTTTAGAAGTATCTTTCAAAACAATCTCTGGTGCCCCAAGCACATAACTAACATCCTCAAAACTAATTCCTGACCACTTAGTTTGAGAAGAAAATGGAACAATTTCCAAAACTTTATGATCATTTCTTCTTGCATACTTCTTACTAATCGCTTCCATCGTCTGATTATCATTATCCATATGATAACTCATCATACTAAGCGCATCAACTATTATATTCATTTCTGTACCATTTAACGGTACTAATTTAGCAACTTCCATCTCACCTTTAGTAATAGTTCCCGTTTTATCCAAACAAATAGTATCAACTCTAGCTAAAGTTTCAATACAATAAAGTTCCTGCACCAAAACATTGTACTTAGAAAGTCTAATAACACTAATAGCTAAAACCGTACTAGTAAGTAAAACTAATCCTTCCGGTATCATACCAATTAAAGCTGCCACCACATGAATAATCGTATCACTAAATGTTCCCGAACCCATTTGACCAATAAAAAGTAACACTCCAATCGGCACAATTGCTATTGAAATATATTTAATAATTCTATTAATAAAATTCATAATCTCTGAGTTAACTTTTTTAATATATTTTGCCTCCGCTGATATCTGCGCCGTATAATTATCAGCCCCAACATGAATAGCCTCTGCTAAAGCACTACCACTCACCACAAAACTACCAGATAAAATATCCATTCCTTTATTCTTAGTAACTGACTCAGACTCACCAGTAATTAGTGATTCATTAACTAAAATCTCACCAGAAATAATTTTACTATCCACCACGATTTGATTACCAGCCCTAAGTTTAATAATATCACCTAAAACAATATCGTGAATTCCAATCTGTTTTATAACACCATCTCTAATAACTGTAACTTTATTTTCATTAAGCAAAGATAATTTATCAATAACCATTTTGCTTCGAATCTCTTGAATTGTACTAATTAAAGTATTACAAAATACAACTCCTAAAAAAAGTAAATTTTTATAAGAACCCACAAGAAAAATAGCTAAAGCCAGTCCAAAATTCAAAAAATTAAATAAAGTAAAAAAATTCATCATAATAATTTGACCGACTGATTTAGTTTTAACATCCGCCTTATAATTAACTAAGCCACGCTCTTTTAATTTTAAAACTTCACTTTCTTTTAATCCTGTTACTTTTTCCATATTTTCCCTCTATATCAATTTTATCATGGATAAATAATTATGTAAATTATTCATTTTTTACTTACATAAATTTTAAAAATTTGTTATAATTGCAAAGGCAAAAAAGAAATTGGTAAAATTGGAAACGAACATTGTCAAATGATTAACGAACAAACACAATCTTCTTTTAAAAATGAAAGGAGGTTTTTATATGCCTGAAACTAAATTCCAAGATTTTATCTTTAGTATCATGATGGTTATATTAATGGTTTTTGCAATGGTAACTTATAACATAGCTTTAGGTAGTGGCGGACTATCTAATGAACTATTTTTAGAAGTATTAAAAGCATTACCTTTAACTTGTTTAATAGCTTTTTTAATCGAATTTCTATTTGTTGGTAAAATAGTTCACAAAATTACTTTTAAAATATTAGATGTCAAAAAAAGCCAGCCTATTTTTATAACTTTAATGATATCTTGTCTAACTGTTGCTTTTATGTGTCCAATCATGACATTAGTAGCTAACTTACTTTTCGAATTTGAAAGTTGGGAAAACTTATTTGTAAATTGGATTCAAACCTGGACTTTAAGTTTTCCAATGGCTTTATTTTGGCAAATATTTTATGCTGGTCCATTGGTTAGATTCTTATTTAGAAAAATATTTAAAAACAGGTTAAAAGCTAGTAATTAAAACTGGCTTTTTTCATTTTTTACAAATATTTTCTTTACAAGATAAATAAAATATTATATAATTAAAAAGACGCAGGTGTAGTACAACGGTTAGTATATGGCCTTGCCAAGGCTAAGATGCCG
>CALVXV010000047.1 GCA_944371685.1 uncultured Bacilli bacterium
TCATTCTATTAACTGCATTACAGCCGCCGCCCCCGACACCTATTACTTTTATTTTTGCAAGTTGATCCATTTCAATTCCCATCATTTTTATTTCCTCCTATTCGCCAAAAAAGTATCCAAATACCTTTCCCAGCATTGTATCATCGTTTGAATTTTCTCTAGGTGAAGAAAGTTCATCCATATCATCTTCACTAAGCATGGAATAATCCATTCCTTTTAATTTCAATGTATTTAGAAAATAAATAATATTACCTATAACTGTACTATATTTATTATTTCTAACTCCTATTAATTTAACTGAACCTTTACTAGCAGTTGGCAAAACATCGCGCAAAACATATTCAAAATCTAGCATATTGCTAGTGCCACCAGTTATTATTATATACTGAATTGGCTTATTTGTTAAGTCTTTTAACTCATTTTTTGCCAAAGTAAGTATCTCATTAATTCGGCCCATAACTACTTCAGAAACAGCTTTTTGATTAATTTTAATTTTAACATTGTCCAAATTAACGGTCTCATAAATATCATGAACACTAGCATTTCTAACATGAGCTAAAGCAAACTTCTCTTTAATCTTTCTTGCATCTTTTAACTCCAACTTATAAGTATATGCCAAATCACGGTCTATATCATTACCTCCAGCTCCAATTATCTTTGTAATAACTGGAATACTCTTATTATATAAAGACACTGTTGTAATATCCGCTCCAACATTTATAATCGCACTAATTCCTTTATCTAAAGTCTCAGTTCTAAAGCAATTCATATCGCCAATACTTTCAACCGAAATATCGACAATTTCAATTCCTAAACTTTCAATTATACTGACAACTGAATACACGTTTTTTTTAGGTGTTGTCACCATCATGGCCCTGCCCATTAATTTCTTACCAGGAAAACCTTTAGGATCTTTCATCACTGTTTTCCCATTAATTTTAAAATCAATCGGCACCACTGTCACAAATTCTTCATTAGGCATTAAATTTTTTTTAATTCCTGCTTTATAAGAATTAATCATATCCTTAGATGTAATTAAATCACCCGGAATATCACACTCACCTCTAATTAACTTATATTCAGCCATATGATTTGGCACATTTGCAATAACTTTTTTAATCTTAATTCCAAGCATATCTTCAATAGACCTAAACGCAAGTAAAATTGAGTTTTTAGCTAACTCTGGATCAGTTATTAACCCCTTTTTTATTCCCCGAGAAGGTATAGTTGTAGCTGCAAGTAAATTCAAATGATTTTTATATAATTCACATACAGCAAGTTTAATGGAATCGCTGCCGAGATCAATACTCGCATAAACGTGCTCCATAACATCATCCTCCTACGGTCTATCATTAATTATACTATAATTTTACCTTATTGAAAAGAAAATGTAAACCCAAATTATTTTTTTAATGCACTTTCTTTTAAAATAATTACTCTTTCACCTCAAAATATTCACCAGAATCCAAATATAAAATTCCTTTTTTATTATTAAATTCTTTAATTATATCCAAATAACCATCTATCTTATCAAAATCACTTAAAGTTAAATATACCATATTTCCATCATTCATAGTCAAAAAAAACCGGCCGTCATCAACTTCATTTGGATCATACTTAATTTCTGAAATTCTTTTTACAATATCATAATTAATCTGTGAAATAGCAGTTAAAAACTTCGAATAAATCTTATCTGGCACATAATTAATAACTGTTGGTACTGGAAAATTATCCGTAACCTCAGTCTTATCTGCTAAAATAGTTTTAGAAGCTGGTAAATAATAAAATAAAGGCAAATTTTCTTTCAAATCTATTACCACCTTAGTAAGACTAGGCCTTTTAACATCTACACTTTTTATATAAACATCTTTTTCTAACCTGTCCTCAATTGTTTTAGAAAAAGTTTTCAAACTACTAGGATAATCTGAAAGCCCAGCTTTCTCAATAATTTCCCAATCACTATAAAGCGAATTACCTTTTATCACAATATTATTAATCTTCACATCCGTTAAAAATGCTAGACCTAAAAGAAATACCACAATAAATCCAAACACAAATAAAACATTTTTAACTTTAATTTTTCTTTTTTTCTTAACTTTACGTGCCATTAAATCACCTTTTTATTCTATCATTACTAAAATCAATATCTTTAATCCTTAAAGCTATCACTATATCTATATCTAGTTTATCAAAATTTTAAAGTTAAATCAAAAAATCATACATAACCTATTTTTCATTATTACTAACTATCTTCTTTAAATTATCATATATAATGCTTGCGCTATCTTTAACCTGCATTTTTTTTAAATTATTCTTCATCTCATTTAACTTAATATCATCATGAATTAAACTATCTACTTTTTCAAATAAAACTCCATCTTTTAAATCCTTTTCTTCAATCATCATCGCTGCCTTCTTATTAACCAAATCCAAAGCATTCAAATATTGATGATTATTTGCCACATAAGGTGAAGGAATTAAAATAGAAGGAACCTCTAAAGCAATAAGTTCACTCAAAGTTGAAGCCCCAGCCCTTGACACCATTAAATCTGTCTTTTTCATCACTTTAGTTAATCCCTCATAAAAAGGAATAATCTTCACATTACTAGGATAACTATGTTTCATAACCTCATCATAAGAACCCTTACCTGTCACAAACAAAATTTCATAATCCTTCCCAGCAAACCTTCCAAGCTCATCCTCTAAATACTTACTTACTCTACCAGCTCCTAAAGAGCCCATAACAATAAGTACTAATTTTTTAGTCACTGATAATCCTAAATCAGACTTTAATATAGCCGGTACCTTCAATGCATCCTCACTACAAGGATTACCCGTCATAACCGCCTTATTTAAAGGAAATTTGTCCAAAGAAGATTCAAAAGAAACCCCAATCATATCACAGTACTTACTCAAAAACTTATTTGATTTTCCAGGTAAAGCATTTTGCTCGTGCAAAAACGTCTTACAGCCTAATTTCTTCGCGCTCATAATAACCGGTACCGTCACATATCCACCAACACCAATTACAATATCTGGATTAAAATTTTTAATTATCTTCCGGCACTCTTTAAAAGCTTTAAACAAACACTTAACCGTCTTAAAATTTTTAAATATCTTCTTACTAAAACCATACATTTCAATAGACTTAAATGGAATACCCTTGTTAGGTACAATATCCTTCTCCATTCTATTATGCGTACCAATATATAAAAACTCACTATCCGGTTCCTTTTCCTTAATCTTATTTAATATAGCCAAAGCTGGATAAATATGGCCTCCAGTACCACCCGCACTAATTATAACTCGCATAACTTCACATCCTTAAAATAATTATATATCATAATTATATGTGTCGCAACCACTAAAATTTATCATCTTTAATATTATTTATTAAACTAACTTTATATAAATGTAAATGACTTAAAAACATACATATTAAAACAAGCCAAACACAAAATATAAAACTAACAAAAAATAGCTTATAATCCATAATCACAAACTCAAAATCAAAATAATTTCCAAAATTTACATATAAATATCTACTAATTAATAAAATAAATGGAAACGCATATAAACATCCCTTACCACAAATTATTAAACTTTCAACTAACAAACATAAATTAATATTTAATCTAGTAAATCCTAAACTATTCAAAGTGGCAAACTCCCTTTTTCTAACCTTAATGTTGGCCGATATCACATTAAAAATAGCTAAAATAGCAATCAAAACAATTATCAAAAGAAAAATAAACATAAATAATTTCACTAATAAAATAAAATTGTCAATAAACTCATAGCCCTTCTTAACATTCACATAACTTATATCTAAACCATTAGCCTGCGCGTACTTTTTAACCTTCTCATCAAGCCCTTTCTCACTAGTTTTAATAAAAGCCATTCCTTCATATTTAGGGCACACCAAATTAAAATCATTATCATTCAAATTTAAAACAAAATTCCCTTCCAACAGCCTGTTTTCCAAACCAAATGGCACCTTATCAGTCAAATCAACCGATATTTTATAATCACCTATCACTAATTCACTCAAATTTTGTAATGGCTTATAATCAATTTTATACATCTTATCATTTTTTAAAACCACATCATTTACCCTATTTACAATCTCACCGCCACCCAAATTAGTAATAAATAAATTACTATTTTTTTGATAACCTTCTTTATAATTTTCTTTTAAAATTGAAGTCGTTTGCTCACAAGATTTAAAAATCACTTTCTTATCAGCTTCTAAATAATCCGCAAACTCAAAAAGTTTCTCATAATCATCCGCCTCACTAATCAGCGAAATATCATACTTAGGTAAATTCACATAATTATCAAATATCTTTAAAGTATAATCTTTAAAAATCATAAAACTGTTAAAAAGTAATATTAAAATAAAAATACATATAACCAGTCCCTTATATTTTTTACCTCCTCTTTTATAATTAACAAATGCATAACTAACCGCAAAATTTTTAAAGCCCTTTAAAACCACACTTTTATCAATATCATCAGATTTAAATAAACTAATCACTTTATATTTTCTTACCTTAAATAAAGGTAAAAAAGAAGCAATCAATATAATACTCATAAGAAAAATAAAAGGTATCAATATAAAAGGTAAATAAAAATTAAACTTTAAATTACCGCTAAAAACCTCATATAAAATACTATTAACAAATCTAATAATTAAAAAATTTAAAAAAACACTAAAAAATAAACCCAACACAATTCCAAGCAAACCACAAATAAACTCACCATAAAAAAACATTTTATAAATTTGACCGTTACTTGCCCCTACTGATGACAGTAAATATATATCCCCTTTTTTCTTTGTAAAAGCAATTTGAAAAGAATTATATATAATAAAAAAAACCGAAATAGATAAAATAAACACAATTAAAACAATCAAACTCTCAAATAACTCTAAATAATTATCCTCACCAATCCCATATAAAGAAAGCAACTGATTATTATAATTAATCTCATCACATAACTGGGTATGACAAAGCTTTTCTGTATACTCATAAGTCTTTCGAATATCATCATATTTTATATAATATAAACCATCTTTCTCCTTTAAAGAAATAATATTATCATCATTAGTAATCACCCCTTTAATACTAACATGATAATCACTTTTTTTTAAAGTCACATCTATCAAATATTCTCTAAAAGAAGAAAATAAAATACCAACACTAAAAAATAAAATACTCGCTAAAATAGTTCCAATTATAATTGTTAAACTCTGTTTTTTATTTCCTTTCAAATACCTAAGACTTAATTTTAACATTTTTCTCATCCTTTATAATTTTTCCATCAGACATCGTAATAATTCTATCAGCTTGTTTAGCTAAACTAAGATCATGAGTTACCATTATAATTGTCTGTTTAAATTTTTTATTATAAAATCTTAAAAGTTTCATTACATATTTACTATTTTTACTATCTAAATTTCCTGTCGGCTCATCAGCTAATATTATCTTGGGCTTATTAATTAATGCTCGGCCAATAGCTACTCGTTGTTGTTGTCCACCTGACAAATCATTAGGAAACATATTTTCTTTATTTATAAGTCCTAAACTTCTAAGTAAATCATTAACTCTTTTATCATTAACCTGTCTACCATCAAATAAAGCCGGAAGTAATATATTCTCCCTTACATTTAAAACCGGTATCAAATTATAAAACTGATAAATCACACCAATATACTTTCTTCTAAAAACTGTAAGTTCCTTATCTGAAAAACTATAAATATTTTGATTATTAATATAAACCAAACCAGCCGTGGGATTATCTAAACCAGCAAGTAAATGCAGTAACGTACTCTTACCACTACCACTTTTTCCAACAACTGCCACAAACTCCCCTTTATTAACTTTTAAGTTCACCTTATTTAAAGCCCAAAACTCATTATCTCCATTCACATATTTTTTGCCTAAGTTTTTAACATTTAAAATTTCCATTATATTCACCTCTATATAAAATATACGGTAAAAATTCCTCATTTCCTTCTAAAACACAAAAAAATTCAAACTTTTAAATTTGAACTTTCTTTTTCATAATTCTAAGAGAATTTAAAACTGCAATTAAAGTCACTCCCACATCAGCAAAAACCGCCATCCATATACTCGCAACCCCAAACGTAGCTAAAATAAGCATTAAAAATTTAAAAAACAAAGCAAAAACTATATTAAATGTAATAATACCTTTTGTCATTCTAGCAATTTTTATAGCTTCTAAAATTTTCTCTAAATTATCATGCATCAGTACAATATCAGATGCTTCAATTGCCGCATCACTACCAATACCGCCCATTGAAATACCAAGATTAGCCTCTTTAATAACTGGTGCATCATTAATACCATCACCCACAAAAGCTGTAAATGAATCTTTTTTAATATCTTTTAATTTTGACACCTTATCTATAGGAAGTAACTGTGCATAATATTCATCTATATTAACCATATGCGCCACTTCACAAACCATATCATAATTATCTCCCGAAAACATTACTACCCTATTAACACCCAACTTTTTCAAATCACTAACTAAATTATTAGCCGACTTTTTAACCTTATCACCAATAACTAAATAACCTATATACTTATCATCCAAAGCTACATAAACCACCGTTCCAAATGCTTTAACCTCAGGAATATTAATATCTTCTTCCCTAAATAACTTCTCATTACCTATAATTAACTTCTTTAAAAAAACTGTCGCTTTAACTCCATAACCACTTACCTCTTTATAATTTTTAATCTCTCCCTCGTCAATCTTTCCTTTATAAGCTTTTAATATTGATTTTGCAATCGGATGAGTTGAATAATATTCCCCATAAGCTACCAATTTAAATAATTCCAAATTAGAAACACCATCCCCCACTATTTTTTGTACTTCAAATTTTCCTTCCGTAATTGTTCCTGTCTTATCAAACACAATTGTTTCTAATTTATCTAAACTCTCTAAACCATAACTACCTTTAACAAGAATTCCATCCTTACTAGCTCTACCAACTCCACAAAAAAAACCAAGTGGAACGGAAATAACCAAAGCGCAAGGACATGCCGTCACTAAAAATACTAAAGCATTATATAAATAATCATTAAAATTACCGCCCATTAAAGTTGGAATTAACACCAGTAAAAATGCTAAAACAACCACAACTGGTGTATATATTTTTGAAAATTTTGTAATAAACTTTTCTGTCTTAGTTTTTTTATCATCTAAATTCTCAAGCATATTAATAATCTTACTAGCTGTCGACGAACTAAATTCACTAGTTGCCTTAACCGTAATAAGTCCACTATCATTCAAAAAACCACTTAATACACAATCACCAATGCCTACTTCTTTAGGTACACTCTCACCAGTTAAACTAGATGTATCAACATAAGTTCTACCATCAATAACCTCGCCATCTAAAGGTACTTTCTCACCTGGTCGCACCACAAAAACATCTCCAACTTTAACCGCCTTAATATCAACCTTCTTTATTACATTATCCTTCTTCAAATTAACATAATCACTTCTTAAATCCATTAACTTTATAATAGATTCCTTAGAATTAGTAGTTGCCAAATCCGATAAATATTCACCAAATTCAAATAATAGCATCACTAAAACTGCCTCTGGATACTCACCTATTATAAAAGCACTGATAGTCGCAATAATCATTAAAAAATTCTCATCAAATAAATTTCCCTTTAATAAATTTTTAAAAGCCTCCTTAAATATTTCAAATGAAACAATCAAATAACTAAATATTAAAAGTATAAAATAAACCATTTTATATTCTTTAAAAAAGAAAGCTATCACAAATAAAAACGCACTTATAATAATCTTAATAATATCTTCATTTAATTTAAACTTCATTTTCATCACCAATTTTCTCCTTTAAATGTTCAATACCATATTTTAAAATTATTTCAATATGTTCATCTTTAATACTATAATTGACCATCTGTCCAACTTTATTTGCCTTAACCAAATTAGAACTTCTAAGCGTTTTTAATTGATGTGAAATTGCCGACTGACTAACATTAAGTTTTTGTGAAATTTCATTAACTGATTTTTCACCATTAACTAATAAATCTAAAATTCTAAGCCTTGTCTCATCAGAAAAAATCTTAAAAAACTCAGCCAAGCCACCCAAAAATTCCTTACTATACATATTCGCCACCTCTATTATATGAATAATTGTTCATATAATCATATTATCATATCCATAAAAAGATGTCAATAATAAACATCTTATACTCTTAACTTTTTAAAAACATCACCAATTTTACCATGAATAACTAAATCTGCCATCCCATCATAACCAGTTTTATCATTATTAATAATTACCAAATATTTACCTTTAAAATACCTAACAAAACTACTAGCTGGATATACAGTCAAAGATGTGCCAGCCACAATCAATAATTCAGCTTTACTAATTTTATAAATCGCCTCATCAACTATTTCCTCATCAAGCGCTTCTCCATATAAAACAACTTTAGGTTTGATAACACCTCCACATTTACAATATGGAACCCCACTATTTTTAAACACATAAATAGCATCATAACCATGACCACATTTCATACAGTAATTTTCATAAATACTTCCGTGTAATTCCAATACAGTTTTACAGCCCGCTTTCTGGTGTAAACCATCAATATTTTGAGTAACTACTGCCTTTAATTTGCCAGTCTTTTCCAACTTAGCTAAATATTTATGACAAACATTCGGTAAAACATCTAAAGCATTCAATTTATCTTTATAAAACTTATAAAATTCTGCTATATTATTTACAAAAAAATCATGACTTAAAATTTCCTCTGGCGGATACTTATACTTCATACTATAAAGTCCATCTTTACTTCTAAAATCCTTAAGACCACTTTCTGTTGAAACACCTGCTCCCCCAAAAAACACAATATTATTGCATTCATCTATCATTTTTTGTAACTTACAAATCTCA
>CALVXV010000048.1 GCA_944371685.1 uncultured Bacilli bacterium
GTATATGTTCGCCGTATAGTAAGAAAATGCATAGGTTTTAAATTAAATCTATGCATTTTTACATGATGAAAATAAGTAATAAAATTACTTTGAAAAATATTCAGTTAATAAATGTCAAAAGTCATATAAAGTAAAAGTAATAGGAGATCTAAAATACCTATGACAGTTAATATCTATTTTAAATAAAGTAAGATCATCTTTAAATCTAGATATAACACGATATCTATGGTTAGTTTTAAAGTTGATTTTAGTAATAATATATATTTTATAGGATTTAGAATTTTTAGAAATATCAATACCTAAACAAGTAAGATAACATTAACACTATTTAGTGCTAAGTATATTCTACAATAAATCATAAGCAAATAAGCCTTTTTTCTAACAAAAATGCCACACAAAAACATGTAAATTGACATAAAAAAACAAACAAATCATATATTTTTTCTTTACTTTTAAACCCTATAATAGTAAAATAGTGGTATAAAGTGAAAATAAGTGGGGAAAAGTGGGTGATAGTCATGTTCATGGGTGAATACCATCAAAAAATTGATGAAAAAGGACGTTTAACTATCCCAGCTAAATTAAGAAGTGAATTAGGTGATAACTTCATCGTAACTAGAGGTTTAGATGGTTGCTTATTCATCTATAAAAAAGAAACTTGGGAAAAAATTATAAATAATTACCAAGAACTTCCTAATGTTAAAGAAGCGAGAAACTTCATGAGATTCTTCTTATCAGGCGCCACTAACTTAGAATTTGATAAACAAGGAAGAATCAACATTTCCCAGCCCCTAATCAAATATGCTGACTTATCAAAAGATACTATCATCATTGGTGTTGGTGATAGGTTAGAAATTTGGAGTAATGATAGATGGGAAAAATTACTTACAGAAAACGAAGATAATTTCTCTGAAATGGCTGACAACTTATTTTCTCAAAAATTAAACTAGGAGGAATATCATGCATGAAAGTGTCCTATTAACCGAAAGTATAGACAACTTAAACTTAAATAAATCAAGCATCATTGTCGACTGTACCTTAGGCTATGGTGGACACAGTTCAAATATTTTAAAAAAAATTCCTAATGGTTTTTTATATGCTTTTGATCAAGACGACGAAGCTATCCAAAAAGCTAATCAAAGATTAAAAAGTATAAGTGACAATTATGAAATTATAAACACGAATTTTGTAAATTTAAAAACAGAAATAAAAAAAAGAACCGATAATGTCGATGGTATCCTATTTGACTTAGGAGTCTCATCACCACAACTAGATGAAGCCGAAAGAGGCTTTAGCTTTCATAAAGATGCTAAACTAGATATGCGCATGAATCAAAACCAAAAGTTAAGTGCCTATGAAGTTGTTAATAATTATGAGTTAGATCAACTAATTCACATATTCAAAGTTTACGGTGAAGAAAAATATGCCCAAAGCATTGCCAAAGGTATTGTCAAAGAAAGAAAAATAGCCCCCATCAAAACCACTTTACAATTAGCTGAAATAATAAAGCAAAATGTCCCAGAAAAATACCGAAGGAATAATCATCCAGCTAGAAAAGTTTTTCAAGCCATTAGAATCGAAGTAAACAATGAACTAAATGTCTTTGAAACAGCTTTAAAAGATGCCTTAGATTTAATTAAAGTAGGGGGGAGAGTATGTGTTATCACCTTCCATTCCTTAGAAGATAGAATATGTAAACAAATATTTAAAGAAGTAAGCACAATCCCTAAAGAACTTCAAAATCTTCCATTAATTCCCGATGAATATAAACCTAAATATAAAATAATTGCAAATATAAAACCAACTCCAGCAGAAATAAATAAGAATAAAAGAGCCCGTAGTGCTAGACTAAGAGTAATAGAAAGGAGCTTATAACATGGCCAAAAAAAAGAAAAAATCAAAAATTACCAAGGGTGAAAGAGTATTATATTTTTATGCCACGTTAGCTTTCTTTCTAATGCTTGGCTTAAAAATATTCTGTGGTGCATCAATCGGTGAAATGAAAATGAACATCGAAGAAATCAAATATAACATAGATGAACAAGAAAAGAAAAATGAAAGTTTAACTATGAAAGTAAACGAATTAACATCATTTGAAAATGTTCAAAAAGTTGTCGAGGAAATGGGCCTCGCATATAATAACGAAAACATAATTGTAATTGATAAGTAATGAGGTGACAAAATGGCCAAAAAAAACCAAAAAAACGTAGAATGGAAAACCCCAAGAAAAATCTTTCTTGTTTTTTTGTTTTTAATATTAGTCCTTTTTGGCCGTTATTGCTATCTAGCTCTATCACCAAGCATTAATGGTAGAAATATGAAAGTATTTGCCGAAAGCCGTAATAGTATCTCTAAAGTCCTAACTGCTAAAAGAGGAACTATTTATGATATGAGTGGTAATGTATTAGCGCAAAACGTTACATCATATACCCTCATAGCTTATTTAGATGAAAGTAGAAGTACTAAAACCCAAATAAACCACGTTAAAGATATTGATGCCACCGCTAAAGCTCTAGCTCCCGTTCTTGGCGCCGACGAACAAGAATTAAAAGAAAAACTTCAAAAAGGAAAAGATACAGGAAAATATCAAATTGAATTTGGCGCCGTCGGCAAAAATTTAACCGAAATTAAAAAAAGTGAAATTGAAAAATTAAACTTACCAGGTATCGACTTTGAAGAAAGCTATAAAAGATACTATCCAAATGGTGACTTTGCCTCATATATTTTAGGGTATGCTAAAACTAATGAATACTATGATAAAAATAATAAATTAACCACCTCAATTGATGGTGAATTAGGTATTGAAGCTAAATTCGATGACGAACTAAAAGGTACTGATGGTTACCTAACTTATCAGCAAGATCGTTTTGGCTATAAAATACCAGACACTAAAGAAGAAAGAATTGATGCCTTAGATGGTAAAGATATTTATTTAACCTTAGATTCAGCCATTCAAAGATTCGCCGAAACTGAAGTAAAAAAAATAAATAGTGAATATGAACCACAGTGGTCTTTAATAACCGTTATGGATGCTAAAACCGGTGATATATTAGCTAGTGCCTCAACTCCATCATTCAATCCAAATCTAAGAAACATCACAAACTACGAAAATCCTCTTGTTTCAAATGCTTTTGAACCAGGTTCAACCATGAAAATCTATACATACATGTGTGCCATTGATAAAGGAACTTATAACGGCACTGAAACCTTTAAATCCGGTAGCATCGAAGTAGCCGATGCTGTAATTAGAGACTGGAATAATACTGGTTGGGGTAATATCACTTATGATAAAGGATTTGAATACTCATCAAATGTCGGTGTTAGTACCATGATAAATCATTTTATCGACCGTGATGAATTAAAAGCCTGTTTTAAAAAATACGGTTTTGGTACCTCAACCGGTATTGACCTATCAAGAGAACAAAGTGGAAACTTAGGATTCCAATATCCAGTTGAAGTAGCCAATGCGGCCTTCGGACAAGGTATCACCACCACCGCCGTCCAGCACCTTAAAGCTCTATCCATGATAGCAAACGACGGTCAAGAATTAACTCCCCATATTGTCTCAAAAATAGTTGATCCAAATACTGGTAAAACAACATATAAAAGAAAAGTTGAAAAAAGTGCTAAACTAGTAAAACAAAGCACCATCGACAAAATAAAAGAATTAATGAATAATGTTGTCAATAGTCAAGATCCTGAAGCTACTGGAAAAAAATATCACATTGATGGTTTCGATGTCATTGGTAAAACCGGAACATCTCAAATTTATAATGAAAAAACTGGTGGATATTTAAAGGGTAGTAATGATTATATTTATTCATTTGCTGGTATGTATCCTAAAGATGATCCTGAGATCATTATTTATGCTGCTGTTAAACAGCCAAACGTTGGTTCATCAAAAGTTCTAAGTGATTCTATCACCACACTCATGAAAAACATCGCTAAATATAAAAATATGTTCCAAGAAGAAACCCAAAATAGTAGTAGTGTAACTTCATTAAAACTAGATTCATATATTAATCAAAAAGTAACTGATGTTCAAAAATTAATGAACACCTATAATATTCAAACAACCATAATTGGTAATGGTGATAAAATCATCAATCAATATCCTAACAAAGGTGAAACTGTTTTATCATATGACCGTGTATTTTTAATTACCAATGCTGACCAAGGAAAAATGCCAAATATAATTGGTTACTCAAGAAGTGATGCTATCTATTTAATGGAAACACTAGGTTATAAATATGAATTAGAAGGTTATGGATACGTCACCGCTCAAAGTATTAAAGAAGGCGAAATGGTCGGTGATAATACAGTTAAAATCACTTTAAAAGAAAAAGACGAGTAAACACACTCGTCTTATTTTCTAACATTATTTTCAAAAATATTATTAAGTCTATCATCAGGGTAATGTTTATCGAGAAAAACTTCTAGCTTATTACTAGCTTTCACGCCAAGTGACCTCTCAGTTTGTCTTAAACAAGCCATCGTTGAAATGCATACATTAAAAATCATAAAAATAGTTAAAACAATCGTTAAACTATTACCTATATTAAGCGGTATTTTTTCAATTAAATTTGTTAAAAAAGGATAAATCACTTTAATAACTATTAGCGCCAAAACTCCCCATATAATCATATATTTTAAACTAGTTCGTCCGCCAATATTAAACATCTGATGACTGTAATCCCAAGAGACAGTTCCAAATACTTTCTCCTGAAAAAGTGAGCACAAGTATTCAAAACCACCACCTAAAAACATCCCACCAATAAATATATAAATTGGATTTTTAACCTTAGAAAAACATAAAACAAACAAAACAATTCCAAACCCATAAACCGGATTAAGTGGACCATATATTAAACCACTTCGGCTAACAATATTACCAAAGTGAATAAAATGATTAATCATTTCAATTAAACATCCAGTCACACACCCGATCATAAAAAGCAAAAAAACTTTCTTAAAACAAATACCTTCTGCAAATATTTCTTTTTTCTTATTCATATAAAGCCTCACAACAATTTCACAAAACTTAACCATAGTATAGCACGTATCACCTAATTGTCAAATCCATAAAAATAGAGTATAATCAAAGTGTAAAGACAGGGTGATGTATGATATGATAAAATTCTTGAAAAAAAACCTCAATTTATTAAGTCATAGAGTATTTTTAGTCCCTTTAATTATGATTGTTCAGCTTACAATCATTCTTTTCATGATTTTTGAATTCTATAATTATTTTGTTATATTTTATTTTATATGTATTATATTTAGTTTTCTGTTGGTTTTACACATTATAAACAGTAATGCTAACCCAGGCTATAAAATAGCTTGGATTATTCCTATATTAATGCTTCCTATTTTTGGCTTAATCCTATACTTATTATTTGGTGGTAACCAATTAACTAAAAGGCAAAAAGATAAAATGAAAAAAATCTACTATAAACAATTAAAATATAAAGATAAACATAACTTAGTCATGGGCGAACTTAGATACGAAAACATCTCCGCCTATAACCAAGTAAAATATATAAGTGACTTTTCTTTAACTAACCTTTGTAAACACACTAAAACAACCTATCTGTCAAATGGACAAAATTATTTTGATAAATTAATCCAAGCTTTAAAAAATGCCAAAAAATATATTTTCTTAGAATATTTTATTATAGCCGAAGGTAAAATGTGGAATACTATATTAGAAATATTAAAACAAAAAATATCTGAAGGCGTCGAAGTAAGAATAATTTATGATGACTTTGGTAGTATTATTACTCTCCCAAATAACTATGATAAAACATTAGAAAAAGAAGGTATCAAAACTGCCGTATTTAATAGATTCGTACCTAATTTAAAATCCAAATTTAATAATCGTGACCACCGTAAAATAGTTGTCATAGATGGCCAAATAGCCTTCACTGGTGGTATTAACTTAGCCGATGAATATATTGGTGAAAAAGTTAGATTTGGTCATTGGAAAGATAATGGAATTATGTTAGAAGGCGAAGCTGTATGGAATTTCACCGTCATGTTTTTATCTATGTGGGATTATATTAAAGAAGATGATGAAGATTATGAAAAATATCGTTCAAAATCATCAATCCAAACCTCATCTGATGGTTATATCATTCCATATTCAGATAGTCCATGGGATAATGAAGCCGTAGGTGAAAATATTTATCTAAATCTTATAAATAAAGCAAATAGATACATATATATCACCACCCCATATCTAGTTTTAGATAACGAAATGATTACCGCATTAAGCCTTGCTGCCAAAAGAGGTGTTGATGTTCACATCATAACCCCAGGTATCCCCGATAAAAAAATCGTCAACGAAGTTACAAAAGCCTACTATGAAGTCTTATTAAAAAACGGTGTTAAAATTCATGAATACACCAAAGGCTTTATTCATGCCAAAACATTTATCATTGATGATGAATATGCCACTATTGGAACTGTCAACTTAGATTACCGAAGCCTATATCTTCATTTTGAATGTGGTGTCTGGTTATATGGCTGTTCATCAATATATACAATCAAAAAAGATTACACTAATATTTTAAAAGAAACAAAAGAAATAAAAATGAAAAATTTAGGAAAATTAACCTGGTTTAATTCATTAAAAAGGCAAATACTAAAAGCCTTTGCCCCATTAATGTAAGGAGTGATAAAAATGAAAAAAATATTATTAATAACAGCCACCTTATTTTTAATAACTGGATGTGATAAAGGAGAAGAACTTACATGTACCATCAATAACGAAGAAGCCATTTTCACAATGAAAAATGGTATCATAACTTCATATACTTTAGATGGTCAAAAACAAAGTCAAAATGAAGTAGATGAATTAAATGGCACATATTTTACTAGTAGTACAAATAATGAAGAAGGGAAGCAAGCCTTACAAGACTATGTCAATTCATTAAACGGTAATTGTAATTGGTAAAAAAATATGAAAAAGAAGTTAGCTTTAATTGGAATATTAATTATTATAATATTATCAGCCATTTATTTATTCATACCAGATAAACAAAAAAATGAAAGCCCCAAAAAAATCAAAGAAAAAACTGAAACAAAAGTAAAAACTAGTAAATTATCCTTAGTAATGGTCGGTGATGCCTTACTTCACGGCTCCGTCTATAGAGATGCTTATAAAAACGGTACATATGATTTTTCATCTCAATTAGAACTCATTAAACCCATTATTCAAAAATACGATCTTGCCTTTTATAACCAAGAAAGCATTTTAGGTGGTACACAGTTAGGTTTATCAGATTATCCAACCTTTAACTCACCACAAGAATTTGGTGATGCCATGATTGATACCGGTTTTAATTTAGTATCATTAGCCAATAATCATACGATGGATAGAGGTGAAAAAGCTGTTTTAAGTTCCTGTGAATATTGGAAAACTAAAGATGTCTTAACCGCTGGTAGTTATTCAAATGCTGAAGAAGCCAATGAGATAAAAATCAAAGAAAAAAACGGCATAAAGTATACCTTACTTGCCTATACCTATGGCACCAATGGCATAAAAGTACCAGAAGGTAAAGACTATCTCGTAAATATTTATAGTGATGAAAAAGCCAAAGCTGATATTGAAAAAGTACGAGATAAAGTTGATTTGCTAATGGTATCTATGCACTGGGGCAGTGAATATCAAACTGAACCAACAGAAACTCAAAAAAAACAAGCCGAATTTCTAGCATCACTAGGTGTCGATATCATTATTGGTACCCATCCTCATATCATAGAACCGATAACCTATATAAATGATACTTTAGTAATATATTCTTTAGGTAATTTCATATCTGCTCAAAGCACCAATAACGATTATAATACTATGACTGAATTAATGACCTCAGTCGATGTCATAAAAGAAGAAAAAGATGGACAAGCTACCATTAAACTAGATAATCTAAATAATGAACTTTTATTTAATTATTATCAAAAAGGTAGTCGTTGGACTAATTTTAAAGTAGTTCCTTTTAGTATGATGAATGAAACTTATAATAGCGATTATAAAAGATTATATGATAAATATAGTGCAGTCGTTAAAATGTATGACCAAAATATTCCTATAAATCCACTTCAAGCTTAGTAAAATTATACTTAAAATAATAAAATAGAAAGCATTTTAAACTTTCTATTTTTCATATGGTTTTCTATTGTTAATTCTTCCTAAAATGTAATCAGTCGAAGTTTTATAAAAATCAGCTAACTTATTTAATTTATCAATTGGAATCAGTCTAATTCCAATTTCATATTTTGAATACTGTTGCTGAGTGGTATTTAATATTTTAGCTATATCATTTTGTGTTAAATCTTTATCTTCTCTTAAATCTTTTAGTCTATGAATATTCATCACATCACCCTATGACAATTCTCTCATACATGCAAAAAGATGTGTTGACACCACATCCAAATAGATGCCAAAATATAACTAACAATAAAATAATAGAAAGAGAGAATATAAATGAAAGAGAAAATAAAGAAAATTATTAAAGGATATTTACCTGGATTTATTACCGGAATAATAGTGTGTGGGACGGTAAGCGTGCTAGCCATGACATATTTTCCATCAAGTCAAACAACATATAATAATAGTAATAGTGGAATGCAGGTAACAGATGTCCAAGGAGCCATCGATGAACTTTATAATGTATGTTTTCCACCAAAAACTGGAGAAGATATAAATAATTTAAAATATAAATATGTATATCAGCTTAATTTAAATGAAAATCC
>CALVXV010000049.1 GCA_944371685.1 uncultured Bacilli bacterium
CTGAAAAAAAGGTTTGACTTTAGAGGGAGATTGTGATAAAATTTGTAAATGTGTAGATCTCCAATCTACAACCGCACAAAAAAGGTATTAAAAAGGTATTTCCTTTACCTTAATGGCGAGTCTTAGAAAATAAAGGAGGTATAAGTATGAAAGCAGTTATTGAAACTGGAGGAAAACAATATTATGTCGAAGAAGGCACTGTTTTATATACTGAAAAATTAGATGCTGCGACAGATAGTAAAGTTACTTTTGATCATGTTTTAATGATTGGAGGAGCTGCTGGTAATCCTTATGTTGAAGGTGCTAAAGTAGAAGCTAAAGTTTTAAAGCATGGTAAGGGTAAAAAGGTGAAAGTGTATAAATATAAACAAAAGAAAAAATATCGCCGTACTCAAGGTCATCGTCAACCATATACTAAGCTTGAAATTACCAAATTAGTTGCTTAAATGATTAAAGTTAATATCAAACAGAATCATATTGAAATTAATGGTCATGCGATGTTTGATGATTATGGTAAAGATATTGTCTGTGCGGCAGTAAGTTCAATTGTTATAACGAGTATAAATGGTATTTTAAGGTTAGATGATAAAGCTATTAATTATAAATCATCATCTGATGGAATAATTATTGATATTTTAAAAGATAGCCGTGAGACTAATTTACTTATTTTAAATATGATAAGTTTATTAAAAGAATTAGAAGAAAAATATAGTAAAAACATAAAGATATACGAGGAGGTGTAGTTTATGGAATTATTAAAGTTAAATATTCAATTATTCGCCCATAAAAAAGGACAAGGTTCTACTAAGAACGGACGTGACTCAGAATCTAAAAGATTAGGTGCGAAAGCAGCTGATGGCGAAGTTGTAACTGGCGGATCTATTTTATATCGTCAAAGAGGAACCAGAATTTATCCAGGTGTTAATGTTGGAATCGGAAAAGATGATACTTTATTTGCAAAAATAGCTGGCCGTGTTAAATTTGAACGTTTAGGCCGTGACCGTAAACAAGTGAGTGTTTATCCAGAATAATTAGTGTTTATCACTAATTTTTTTGTTGAAAAATTCTATAAAAAATATGGATTTACTACAGAAACTAAGTAATTGGTTTCTTTTTTGTATAAAGTGTCAAGCAAAAAAATAGCGAGTGATTTATCGAAAATATTACTTTTTTTGTGATATCTTGGATATGAATAGAATAGGAGAGGTATACATGAAAGAAGAAATAAAGAAAATAGTGTTAGGATATTTACCAGGATTTATACCAGGACTTATAGTATGTGGAGGAGTAAGTGTAATAGCAGCAACATATTTTCCAAGAAATCAAGTGACGTATGAAAATACGGCGAGTGGAATGCAGGCTACTGATGTTCAAGGGGCAATTGATGAACTTTATGCAGAATGTACAAAAGAACCTACTACTGGTGATTCAATATTAGATAATACTGATATAGTAACCTCAGGAGATGGGTTATACAAAGATGAATATGAAGACGGAAAATATACATATAAAGGAGCCAATCCCAATAATTATGTAACATTTAATGATGAAATAGCAGGTTGGAGAATCATATCCATAAATTCAGATGGAACGATAAAGATAATGAGGGATGCAGATATAAATACATCGTATAATTTAGCATGGGATAGTTTCAGTTCAAATAATTGGAATTTTCCTGCAACTTTAAATACTTATTTGAATGGGGATTATTATAATAGTTTAACAAGCACAGCTCAAAGTCAAATAGTAGAAGCAACGTATTATGCGGGTGCAGTAACATGGGATAATAATAATTTATTTAATCAAATAAGTGATGAAAAAGTAACGACATCAAAAGTAAAAGTAGCCTTACCAACGTTAAGTGAATATATAAGAGCCAATTCAAATAAAGAACAGTGTGGAACATTTAGTTTAAATAATAACAACTATAGTACATGTCCAAATAGTAATTGGATGTTTGATTCAAGTATTAATTATTGGTGGACCTTGTCGCCTAATTCTGCCTCCTCTAGCTACGTGTTCACCGTGCACAGCAGTGGCAGCGTCAACAGCGACTATGCGAGCACTACATACCATGCAGTCAGGCCCGCCATAACTCTTTCCTCTGAAGTCAAAATCACGGGAGGTACAGGAACAGCGTCAGATCCATATATTTTAGGGTAAATAAAAAAATCAGGGATTAAAATAATCTCCGATTTTTGTTTTGTTTATATAGTTTACAGGTATTTCATAGGTGTATTTTACACCTTTTTTGGGTAATATTATTTTATTTGGTTTTAGGTTTTTATAGATGTGTAAGATTTTGTGATTTTTATCAGTTAAGATAACGTCAATGTTTGTTTTCATGAAAAATGTATGGATGCCATTTGTTTTAAATTTGAGAATGTAATCAAATTCTTTTTGAAACATAAGGCCTTTTAGTTTTTGATAGAAAGTTTTGGCTTCAATTATTTTCATCTTTCTCACCATTTTTATCTTAACACATTTTATACTTTTTGTCTTTAAATTTGTTTGTTTTTTGCTAATGGGGTTGATTTTTATTAAAAAAAAAATTATAATTGAAATAAGTTATGATATTTTTGTGGAGGGTTTTATGAAATTAAACAATAAAGGTCAAGCCCTAGTAGAATATTTACTAATCATAGCGGTTGTCAGTGTAATCGTCGTTAGTTTAGTCAAACTATTAGGGGGCTATCTTCAAGACTCAATGACAAAAACATCTTGCAAACTTATTGATAAAGAATATGTCGAAGGGTCTAAGCCAGGCGAGGGATCTTGCCAATAAGATAATTCGTTTATCTTTTTTTTGACCCCTTAAAGGAGAATGTTATGATAAAACTTAAGAAAAAGAATTATTGGATTTATTTAGTTTTAAATGTTGTAACTTTAGGCCTTTTCACATTTTATATTGCTTATAAACTTGATTTATATGATAAAGATGCTTGGTATCATCGTTGGTATTATTGGGTATTAGGATTTTTATTTGGAATTTTTCCAGGTCTTATTATGTTTTTGGTTTTTTCTATAAAAATTGGTTGTTTGGTTAGTGCAAAATTGAAAGTTCCTGGAGAGGAAGTATATTTACTTCCTTATGTTTGGATAGTGAGTTTGATTGTACCAATACTTGGTTGGACTATATTTATTATTTTATATTTTTATGTGCATTTTTGGTATTTATTTCCACTCAAGGATAAAATAAAGGAGTGATAATATGGCAGATGCATTAAAAAAGCTTGGTTATGATGGCGAAGCTATAGATAAGATTATTGGTAGTCATGCGGTTAATAGATTTACTTTGAATACTTTAGAAAAAAAAGTTATTAATACTTTTACTTATTTTAAAAGTATTGGTTATGATGATGAACAAATTGTTTCAATGACAACTTTAAATCCAACTTTATTTAATTATCCAGCTGAAACGTTGAATGTTCGTTTTGGCTTTTTGCGTGGTTTAGGGTATTCTGCTAATGAGATAAAAGATATGACTCTTAAGTTACCACAATTACTTACGATTAGTGAGTCATATATTTTAGATAAATTAAATTTATTAAGAAGTTATGGCTATTCTAATAATATGGTACATAATTTTACGACGATGCTTCCTAGTTTATTTAGTCTTTCGATAAGCAAATTAAATAGTAAACGTGATTTTTTTAAAAGGTTAGGTTTTGATGATAAGGAGATTAATAAAATCACTAAGGATTCACCTTTTATCTATACTTATAGTTTAGAGATGCTTCAGAAAAATTATGATTATTTAGTTTCAAAAGGTTATGAAAAAGATAGAATTCAAAAGATGATTTATCGAAATTCAAATATTATGGTTATGAGTGTTTCAACACTTGAGAGTAAACGTGAGTGTTTACTGGAACTTGGATATAGTGAGGAAGAAGTTAATCAAATTACGGGTATAAATCCGATGGTTTATGTTTTAAGTTTAGAGAATATTAAGAATACTTTTGGACTTTTTTTGAATCGTGGCTTTTCAAAGGAAGAAACAATTTCAATAACAGTTAGGGTTCCTAATGTATTTAGCTATTCATTTGATAGTGTAAATAAGAAATTAGATGTTTTACGAAGTGTTTCTTTAGAAGATGAAGTTGTTAAAAGACCATCGTATTTGATACAAGGGGTTGATTTAAGTTATGCGAGAGTTAAATATTTAAAGAGCCATAATGTGGTTTTGAACCATAAAGGGTTTAATTATTTAGTTTTATCTAATAAAGAGTTTTTGAAAAAATTTGGAATTAGTAATGATGATGTTAGGAAAAAATATTCTTATGGTAAGTAATTAAATATCTTATTCTTGCGAATCTACTTTGGCGTGTGGTATAATTGATTAGAGATTTTTTAGGAAAGGAGTATGATGGGTTTAAGAGTAACCCATTTCTTGTATATGGCAGAAAATAGAAGTGAACTTAGGCGAAAATGTATGACAATTTTGTATCAAATGATAGTGTATGATAAAGCACATATGGACTATAATGTCGATGAGGTTATTAAAGAGGTTTCTTTAGTCGATAATGAGTATATTAAAGAGATTGTTTATGGTGTTATAACTTATAAAAATGAAATAGATGAACTTGCAAATAAGTATTTAGATGGTTGGACAATTGATAGGCTTGGAAATACGGATATTGCAATACTTAGAATGGGAATTTTTGAACTTTTATATACGGATACACCGGATATTGTGGCAATTAATGAGGCTGTGGAACTTGCAAAACAATATAGTGATGATAGTGTTAGAAAGATGATAAATGGTGTTTTAGATAAGATTTATCATGAGAAGGTGCAGTAGTGGAGGACAAGTATCTTTCAGTTAGTGCAATTACTCGTTATTTAAAAGCTAAATTAGATGTTGATGAGAATTTACAAAGAGTTTATCTAAGAGGAGAAATTTCTAATTTTAAGGCACATACGACTGGACATTTTTATTTTTCTTTGAAAGATGAGACGAGTAAAATTAATGCAATTATGTTTAGAAGTAATGCGAGTAAGGTATTATTTAAACCAACTGATGGCATGAAGGTTTTGGTAAGTGGCCGGGTAAGTATTTATGAGGCGATGGGTAGTTATCAGATTTATGTTGATGAAATGCTTGAAGATGGTGTTGGCAATTTATATGTGGCATTTGAGCAGTTAAAGAAAAAATTACAAGCTGAAGGTTTGTTTGATACAGCGCATAAGAAGAAGATACCAAAGATTCCTAAAAGAGTTGGTATTATTACGGCAAGTACTGGTGCGGCAATTAGAGATATTATAACGACGATTAAAAGAAGATTTCCAATTTGTGAGACTATTTTATTTCCAACTTTAGTTCAAGGAGAGAATGCGAAAGATGATATAGTGCGTAATATTGAAAAAGCGCAAGAATATGATTTAGATGTTTTGATTGTTGGACGTGGCGGAGGTTCTATCGAAGATTTATGGCCTTTTAATGAAGAAGTTGTGGCTAGGGCTATTTATAATTCAAAAATTCCAGTTATTAGTGCGGTTGGTCATGAGGTTGATTTTACGATTGCAGATTTTGTGGCTGATTTAAGAGCACCTACACCAACAGCGGCAGCGGAATTAGCGGTGCCTAATATGAGTGATTTAAAAACACATATAAATCAACTTTTAATTAGACTTAATGAGAGTATTTATAAGAAAGTAAATTATTTGAAGTTATATTTGGAGTCGGTTAAAAATTCTTTTGTGATAAAAAATCCGCAGATTATGTTTGAAAATAAGAAACAAAGTTTAGTTTTAATGAATGATAAGCTTAACAGTTTAATGCTTGGCAAAGTAGATGGGATGAAAAATGAACTTGAGAAGATTAAAAAAAGTTATGTACTGGTAAATCCTAGGTTACTTTATAAAGATAAAATAGTGGAAGTTAAAACTATTATTGATAAGCTTAATCTTTTAAATCCTTTAAATATATTAGCTAGAGGATATAGTATTACATATTTGAATGATAGGGCAGTTAAGAGTGTTAAGAGTGTTAATAAAGATGATATTTTGAATATTAAACTTAATGATGGTGGTTTGAAGGCTCAAGTTTTAGAAGTGGAGGAAAAATGATGACGAAAGAGAAAAAGTTTGAAGATAAAATTAAAGATTTAGAAAATATAATTGAAGTTTTAGAAAATGGAGAAGTTTCATTAGATGAGTCAATAAAAAAATATACGGAAGCGATGAAGCTTGTTAAAGAGTGTGACTCAGAGCTTAAGAATATTGAGACTAAGGTTAACAAAATAGTGAATGAAAATGGTAATTTAGAGGATTTTGAAGTGTCAGAGTAAAGTAATTATGAAAATAGTTACTTTTTATTTTTTTAAAAATAAAAATGTTGTATAATAAAAATGGTGATGGTATGAAAAATAGAGGATTTACGTTAGCAGAGTTACTTGGAGTTATTGCAATACTTGGGGTTATTGCACTTATTACGGTACCGGCGATTAATCGTTCTTTAGATAGCGGCAGAGAAGATTTGTATGAAACACAAATAGAACAGATGAAAAAAGGTGGCGAGGATTATTATACTGAACATTTAAGTGAACTACCACAATCGGTTGGTGATACGGCTTGTCAGACAATAGAGAGCTTGCAAAAGAATGGGTATTTACCAGTTGATATTAAGAATCCGAAAACTAATGAAAATTTTTCTCAATTAACTGAGGTGTGTGTTGAGCGGGTTGGAGTTTCAGAGTATTCTTATAGTGTTAAGGAGGTAGAATAGTTATGAAAAATAAAGGCTTTACTTTAATCGAGTTACTGGCAGTTATAGCGATTATTGCTATGGTGGCGATGATTACAACGCCAATAGTAATTAATTTAATTCAATCTTCTAGGGAAAATGCTTTTAAGGATACGGCTCATAGTTTAGTAGTGGCGGCTGGTACTTATCAAGCAGAAAAGCAAGCTTTAAATGAAGATACAACTTTATATATAAATTATAAGACGAGTTCTGATGAGGTTAAAAGTCAGTTAAAAGTAGATGGAGTTTTACCGGATGCGGGTGAGTTTGAACTTGATTTAAATGGCAAAGTGACACTGGCTTTATGGAGTGATAGTGCGCATGTGTGTGTGGTTAAGGATAAAGATGAAAAGACTATTATAGTTAATGATAATATTACTAATGCGGATAGTTGTACGATTGCCAATATAAATAAGGAATGATTTTATGAATAGAGGTTATACAAAAGCACAGTTTGTAGGACTTATTACTTTGATTTTTATTTTTTTAATTATTTTATTTATTGGGGTAAAGGTTATTAATTATATTAATAGACCTGCTGCTAAAGAGGTTTTACAAAATGCTGATGTTAAGCAAGATGGATTTACTTTGGTGATAAATGGTAATTTTTTAACTTATGTTGGTATTAATAAAAAGTATGAAGATGCTGGAGCTAAAGCTTACAAGGATGGAAAAGATATTTCTTCTAAAATAGCGGTTTCTTATTATATGGATGATAAACAGGTTAGTGATATTGATACTACAAATGTTGGTAATTATGTGGTGAAATACGAGGTTTATGATGGTAAGGTTTTAAAGGAAGCAACAAGAGTGGTTGTTGTTAAAGATAATAAAGCGCCTCGTTTAACGGTGCCTGATACAGTGACTATTACGAGTGATGAGGTTATTAATTATGATGTGACTGAAGGAGTTTTAGCTACGGATAATTCTGGAAACGTTAAATTTGAATGTGATAATAATTTAACTAGAAAACCTGGTAATTATATTATTAAATGTATAGCTGAAGATAATAATGGTAATAAGACAATGAAAAAAAGACTTATTAAAGTTGTTTCTGGAATTGAATTTGAAGATGGTGAAAAATTAAAAATTAAATATCCAGCTGGTGAGGGATTTACTTATAAATATAGTTTAGATGGTGGTCAAACTTGGAAAGATGCTTCGGACATTGAATCTTTGGATGTTTCTGGTAATGTGATAGCACTTGTTTTAAAAAATGGAGAGTATAAAATGTCTAAAACTTATTATAAAAAATAACATACAAATTGTATGTTATATTTTTCTATATAAACCTATTGCTTTACCTAAAATGGTAACATTTTCTAAGATAATTGGATTCATGGTGTCATTTTCTGGTTGTAAGCGGAAATGACCTTTTTCTTTATAAAAAGTCTTTAAAGTTACTTCATTTTCATCAGTCATAGCTACTACTATTTCACCATTTCTTGCACTATTTCTTCTTTCGACGATGACAATATCGCCATCTAAAATTCCGGCATTAATCATACTGGTGCCATCGACTTTTAAAGTAAATACTTCTTTACCTTTCGGAAGTAAGTATGCAGGTAGGGCAAAATATTCATCGGGCATTTCAATGGCTTCAATAGGCGAGCCGGCAGTTATTTTTCCTAATAATGGCACTTCAGCTACCAATTCATTTTCTGGTTCGTATTCATTTTTAACTAATAATTCAATGGCTCTATTTTTAGAGTTTTCTTTTTTTATAAAGCCTTTTTTTTCAAGGTTGTTTAAGTGGGCATGAATAGTTGCGGGTGATGAAATATCTAGGGCTTTACCAATTTCTCTAACAGTTGGTGGATAACCATGTGAAACAATATAACTTTTAACAAAATTTAAAACATCTGTTTGTCTGCGTGTTAATTTTTCCATTTCTTAACCTCCTAAATTAATCTATACACATTTTAACATATTATTGTGGTTTAGTCAAACATTTGTTTGAAAA
>CALVXV010000050.1 GCA_944371685.1 uncultured Bacilli bacterium
AAAGCAGTTATTACAGTTCCAGCTTACTTTAATGATGCTCAAAGACAAGCTACTAAAAATGCTGGTAAGATTGCTGGCTTAGAGGTTGAAAGAATTATCAATGAACCAACAGCTGCAGCTTTAGCTTATGGTATGGATAAACAAGAAAAGACTGAGCAAATTCTAGTATACGATTTAGGTGGAGGAACATTCGATGTTTCTATTCTAGAAATCGGTGATGGAGTATTCGAGGTTAAAGCTACTAGTGGTAACAACCATTTAGGTGGTGATGATTATGACCAAAGAATTATCGATTATTTAGTAGATGAGTTTAAGAAGTCTAATAGTATTGATTTATCTAAAGATAAAATGGCTATGCAAAGACTTAAAGATGCGGCTGAAAAAGCTAAGAAGGATTTAAGTGGTATGACAACTACTAATATATCTTTACCATTTATTTCACAAGGAGAAGATGGACCAGTTCATTTGGATATTAGTTTAAGTAGAGCTAAATTTGAGGACTTAACTCGTGATTTAACTGATTCTACTTTGGAACCAGTAAGAAAGGCTTTAAAAGATGCGAAACTTTCTAAGAAAGATATCGATAAGGTATTATTAGTAGGTGGTTCTACTAGAATGCCTAGAATTGCGGAAATTATTAAAGAAGAACTTGGGCAAGAGGCTAGTAAAGGTGTTAACCCTGATGAGGTTGTTGCGATGGGTGCCGCTATTCAAGGTGGAGTATTAACTGGTGATGTTAATGATATCGTTTTACTTGATGTTACACCACTTTCACTTGGTATTGAAACTTTAGGTGGAGTATGTACAGTACTTATTCCAAGAAATACAACTATTCCAACAAGTAAGTCTCAAGTGTTCTCAACAGCGGCTGATAATCAACCGGCTGTAGATATTCACATTTTACAAGGTGAAAGACCAATGGCGGCTGATAATAAAACACTTGGTAATTTCCAATTAACTAATATACCACCAGCTCCAAGAGGAGTTCCACAAATCGAAGTTACATTTGATATTGATGCCAATGGTATTGTAAATGTTAAAGCTAAAGATTTAGGAACTAATAAGGAACAATCTATTACAATTACATCTTCTACTAACTTATCTGATGATGAAATTGATAAGATGGTTAAGGAAGCTGAGGCTAATAAGGCAGCAGATGAGAAACGTAAAGAAGAAGCTGATGTTAAAAATGAAGCTGAACAAATGATATTTGCTACACAAAAATCTATTAAAGATTTAGGTGATAAAATAGATGAAAAAGATAAGAAAGCAGCAGAAGATTTAGTTAAAGATTTGGAAGAAGCACTTAAGAAAGATGACTTAGATGATATTAAAGCTAAGAAAGATAAATTACAAGAAAAAGCTATGGAATTAGGTGCGAAAGTTTACGAAGAAGCTGCTAAAAAAGCTCAAGAAGCACAAAATGATAATTCTTCAGATAAGAAAGATAATGATGTAAAAGACGCTGAATACGAAGAAAAATAGAAGTTCTAGGAGACTAGAACTTTCTCTTTATGAAAGGAAATGTTATGACTATAAAAGATAAAAATAGGGATGAAATTGATGAGAAGTATAAGTGGGATTTGAGTCAGATTTATAAAACAGAAGATGATTGGCTTAAAGATTTTGAATATGTTAAGAAAAATGGTGATAAGTATTTAGAGTTTAAAGGTAGGCTTAATAATGCGGATACTATTTATGAGTACTTGAAGTTTGATGAGGAGTTTTCGAAAAAAGCTGATAGCGTTTATATGTATGCCGCACTTAAGTTTGATGAGGATACTAGTAATTTTAAATATCAAGAGCTTAAGGGGAAGATAGAAAAAGTACTTACAGAAGTAAGTATGAAAACGGCTTTTGCCCTTCCTGAATTACTTAAACTTTCTAAAGAAGATTTTATAAGGTTTATGGAAGAAGTTTTTGAACTTAAGATGTATGAATATGAATTTAAAAATATACTTCGCATGAAAGATCATATTTTGTCTGACAAGGAAGAAGAATTACTTTCTAGTTTGGGTAAGTCACTTAATAATCCTGAAGATACGGCGAGTTATTTGAGGAATTCTGATATGAAGTTTGGGATTATTAAAGATGATGACGGTAATGATGTAGAATTATCTAACATTAATTTTGCAAAATATATTATGGATAATAACCGTGAAGTTAGGGAAAATGCTTTTTATACACTTTATAAGGAGTATGAGAATTTACAAAATACTTTTGCTTCTAGTTATTCTGGTAAGGTTTTGACGGATAATGTACTTGCTTTAAGGCGAGGATTTAAAGATGCGAGGGAAGCGGCTTTATTTGATAGTAATATTGATAATAAGGTTTATGATAATTTGATTGATGTTTTACATAAAAACCTTTATATTATGGATGATTATTATGCTTTAAAAAAAGAGGTTATGGGACTTGATGAGATTCATATTTATGATATTTATAGTAGTTTAGTTCCTGAATCTAATAAGACATATACTTTTGAAGAAGCTAAGGAAATGGTTTTATCGGCTTTATCTATTTTAGGTGATGATTATATTAATGATTTGAAGAAGGCTTTTGATGAAAAGTGGATCGATGTGATGCCAAGCCGTGGTAAGAAAGGCGGAGCTTATTCATGGGGAAGTTATACGACTAATCCATATTTGCTTTTGAATTTTAATGGCAAGTTTGATGATGTTTCAACTTTAGCTCACGAGCTTGGTCATTCGATGCATTCATATTATTCTAATAAGAGTAATCCTTATGTATATCATCAGTATAAGATATTTGTGGCCGAAGTAGCTTCACAGGTTAATGAATTGATATTAGCTAGGTATTTGATTCATCATATAGATGATAAGAATGAAAAGTTAGCTATTTTGGATAGTTTGATGGAACTTTTTAAGGGTTCAATTGTTCGGCAAACGATGTTTGCAGAGTTTGAGTATTTAATGCATAAGAAAGAACAAGAAGGAACTGTTTTGACTAGTGAGTTTTTATCTAATGAATATTATAAGTTATACGAAAAATATTCTGGTCATAATATGATTAGTGATAAAGAGATTAGATATGAATGGGAGAAAATTCCTCATTTCTATTATAATTTTTATGTGTATCAATATGCGACGGGATTGGCAGCAGCAAGCTATATTGCAAAAAATATTATGAAGGGTGATAAAGAGGCTTTGAAAAATTATTTAAAGTTTTTAACCCTTGGTGGAAGTCAGGACCCGATAGATGAACTTAAGGTGGCTGGTGTGGATATGAATGATCCTAAAGTTATACAGTCAGCGATGGATACATTTAAAGATTTGATAGAGGAGTTTAAAGAAATTTACCGAAGTAGGTGATGTTATGAATAAAAGAGATTATTATGAAGTGCTAGGTGTTTCAAAAGATGCGAGCGAGGCAGAAATTAAAAG
Organism: uncultured Bacilli bacterium; assembly: GCA_944371685.1. Lineage (GTDB taxonomy): Bacteria > Bacillota_I > Bacilli_A > RF39 > UBA660 > Coprosoma. The sequence goes on from CALVXV010000050.1 coordinate 3,405, forward strand.
TGCTTTTAGGAAGTTAGCAAAGAAATACCATCCAGATGTTTCTAAGGAACCTGATGCAGCTGAGAAGTTTAAAGAGGCGCAGGAAGCATATTCGGTTTTATCTGATGCGACTAAACGTAAGCAATATGATCAGTTTGGTCATGCGGCCTTTAGTGGAGGTGCTGGAGGAGCTGGCGGAAGTTATGGTGGCTTTTCTGGATTTGATTTTGGTGATATTAACTTAGATGATATTTTTGATATGTTTGGTGGTGGTTTTTCTTCTGGCTTTGGTAGTTTTGGTGGAAGAAGAAGTTCTAATAGGAAACAAAAAGGACCGGATAGGGTTATTCAAATTGATTTGGATTTTGAAGAAGCTGTGTTTGGATGTAAGAAAACAATTAATTTAACTTTGAATGAAAAATGCTCAGACTGTAATGGAGAAGGGGGACATGGCTCTAAAACTTGTGATAAGTGTCATGGCTCTGGTACTATTACTGGTCAGCAACAAACTTTATTTGGTTCATTTATGACAAGGACGACATGTGATAAATGTGGTGGAAGTGGAACTATATTTGAAGATACTTGTAAGACTTGCCGGGGAACTGGAAGAATTAAGAAAAATAAAGATATCGAGGTTACTATTCCAGCTGGTGTAGATACGGGAAATCAATTACGTATTTCTGGTAAAGGTGAAGCTGGGGTAAATGGTGGACCTAATGGTGATATTTATTTAGAGTTTTATGTTAGAAAACATCCAATATTTGAACGTGATGGTAATGATATATATTTGGATATGCCAATTACGATTACGGATGCGGTACTTGGAGGTAAAATAGATGTTCCTACTTTATATGGGACGGTTAAGGTAAGTGTGCCTGCTGGTTCTTTAAGTGGCGATAAGTTACGTATTAAAGGTAAAGGTATTTCTGATGTGAATAGTGGCCGTAAGGGTGATATGTTTATTATTTTAAATGTTATTACACCTAAGAAGTTATCACGTGATCAAAAGAAATTATTTGAAAGTTTAGCAAAAACTAATTTAGATGATTCTAAAGAATTTGATAGAATTAAGAAATATTTATAAGTGGCTTTATAGTCACTTTTTTATATTTTTTAAAATTCGACTTTTTTAAAATTAGGTTCCGACTTTTTTAAAGTGAGATTCCGACTTTTTTAAAGTGAGATTCCGACTATTTTAAAATTGCAACTTGACTTTTTTAAATCTGTTACATATAATAATGTTGAAAGTTGGTGATAAAATGTATGAAAGAGAAGCTTTGAAAGTTATAGAAAATATTAATAAAACATTTAAGGTTTTATTAGTTACTGGTCCTAGGCAGGTAGGGAAAACGACTTTACTTCTTAGTATTAAACCTGATAATATGGAATATGTAACACTTGATGATGAAGTTTTAAGAGAACAGGCTAGAAAAGATCCAAAACTTTTTTTAGAAGAGCATCCTGCTCCTTTATTAATCGATGAAGCACAGTATGCACCTAATTTATTTTCATATATTAAGATTGCAGTAGACAAATGTGATAAAAACGGGATGTATTGGCTTACTGGTTCACAGCAGTTTCATTTGATGAAAAATGTATCAGAATCACTTGCTGGAAGAGTTGGAATTGTTAATTTAAATAGTTTTATGTACTGTGAAATAGCTAAAAATAATTCTAAAGTTTTATTTGATCCTTTGAATTTGAAAAAAGCTGAAAAGATTAATGTTAATGAACTTTTTGAAATTATATATAAAGGTGGTATGCCAGTTCTTTATAAAGATGATAATATTGATTCTAATATATACTTTCAAGGATATTTGGATACATATATTTCAAGAGATGTAAGAGAACTTACAGAAATTGGTAATGTTGAGTCATTTAAGAAATTTATTGTTAGTGTGGCTTCAAGAACTGGTGAACAGTTAAACTATAGTACACTTGCTGATGATGCAGGTATAAGTGTTCCGACATCTAAAGCATGGCTTTCAATACTTACTTCATCTGGATTAGTTTATTTATTGGAACCTTATATGTCATCAGAATTAAAACGAATTACGCATATGCCTAAAATTATTTTTATGGATACTGGACTTGCTGCTTTTTTATCTGGATGGGAAAGTGCGAGAGATTTACAACTTAGTCCAAGTGCGGGTCATTTTTTAGAAACTTATGTAATAAGTGAAATTGTTAAAGATTATAATGCAAGGGGAATTAGACCAAATTTATCTTATTATAGAGATAAGGATAAAAAGGAAATTGATTTACTTATTTATAAAAATAATACTCTTTATCCTTTTGAAATTAAAAAGACAGCTTCACCAAATAAATCAATGATTAAAAATTTTGAATTACTTAATAAAAGTAATAAAAATATTGGTACAGGAGGAATTATTTGTCTTTATGATGATTTGATGCATTTAGATGAAAATAATTATATTATTCCCATATCTTCGGTTATTAATGCGAAAGAATTATAGGTATATTACTTATAATTTCAGTAATGGATTAACCGAAGGTTTTAATCACAAAACAAAATTTATAAAAAGACGGATGTATGGTCGATGCAATTTCAATTTACTCCGTTTTAAAATTTTAGCTTAATTCAACTAACTTGGAGAAGAACCATTTTTCTTGACACACCCAAATAAGGTTAATAAAATAATATAAATAATTAAATATTTTTAGAATTTAATTTTAAAATTATGAGTTTACAAAAACTTGTAATTTTTTTGTGAAACATAGTTATTTTGTTGACGGATTATTGTATTAAAAGTTATAATTTTAATTGTAATGGAGGTATGATATATGGAAGCATGGAAAGATTTTAAAGAAGGAAAATGGATGCATGAAATTAATGTTAGTGATTTCATTAAATCTAATTATACAAAATATGATGGTGATGAGACATTTTTAAAAGGCACTACTAAAAAAACAGATCGTGTTTGGGGAAAATGTTCAGAACTTTTAAAAGAAGAATTAAAAAAGCATGTTTTAGATATTGATACGGTTCATATGAGTGGTATTAACGCTTTTGAACCAGGATATATAAATGACGATGATGATGTAATTGTTGGTCTGCAAACAGATGCACCACTTAAGAGGATGGTTAATCCTTATGGTGGTATTAGAATGGTTTATCAAGAGTTAGATGCTTATGGATATAAGTTAGATCCAACGGTTGATAAATATTTTAATGAATTTAGAAAAACCCATAACCAAGGTGTTTTTGATGCTTATACTTCTGATATTAGAAAAGCTAGACATAACGGTTTACTTACTGGTCTTCCTGACGCTTATGGTAGAGGAAGAATTATTGGGGATTATCGAAGAATAGCTTTATATGGTATCGACTATTTGATGGAGCAAAAGAAAAACGAATGGGATAATAAGTTACTTGGTCCAATGACTGATGATTTAATTAGACTTCGTGAAGAAGTTTCAATGCAGTATAGAGCTTTGGATGAAATTAAAAAAATGGCAGCTAGTTATGGATTTGATATTTCGAGGCCAGCTACTAATTCTAAAGAAGCTGTACAGTGGACTTATTTTGGTTATTTAGCTTCAGTTAAGGAAAATAATGGTGCGGCTATGAGTTTGGGCCGTGTTGATGCGTTCTTTGATATCTATTTTGAAAGAGATTTAAAAGTAGGGTTAATTACAGAGGAAGAAATTCAAGAGTTAATTGATCAGTTTGTTATTAAGTTAAGATTGGTAAGACATTTAAGAACACCTGATTACGATGAATTATTCTCTGGAGATCCAACTTGGGTAACGTGCTCTATCGGTGGTATTACCAACGAAGGTGAGAGTATGGTTACGAAAACAAGTTATAGAATTTTAAATACTTTAACTAATTTGGATACTTCACCAGAACCTAACATGACTGTACTTTGGTCTACTAAGTTACCAGAGACATTTAAGAAGTACTGTGCTAAAATGAGTATTAAAACAGACGCTATTCAATATGAAAATGACGATGTTATGAGACCTATTTATGGGGATGATTATGCGATTGCGTGCTGTGTATCGGCAATGCGCGTTGGTAAAGATATGCAATTCTTTGGAGCTAGATGTAATTTAGCTAAATCACTTTTATATGCGATTAATGGTGGTGTTGACGAGAGAACTGGCGATTTAGCAGTTGAAGGTTTTGAAAAGATGACTGATGAAATTCTTGATTATGATAAGGTAAAAGATGCTTACTTTAAGATGATTGAGAAAGTGGCGGAAATTTATTCTAATGCGATGAATATTATTCATTATATGCATGATAAATATGCTTATGAAGCTGGCCAAATGGCTTTACATGATACCGATGTTAATAGATTAATGGCTTATGGAGTGGCTGGACTTTCAGTAGCTACTGATTCACTTTCAGCTATTAAGTATGCGAAGGTAAAACCGATTAGAAATGAAAATGGAATTGCGATTGATTTTGAAATCGAAGGGGATTTTCCTAAATATGGTAATGACGATGATAGAGTAGATAATATTGCCAAAGAGATATTAGATAAGATGTTTAAGGAACTTTCTAAACATAAATGTTATAGAAATGCGCATCCTACTTTATCAGTACTTACTATTACTTCTAATGTGGTTTATGGTGAGAAAACAGGAGCTACTCCTGATGGTAGAAAAGCTGGTGAGGCTTTTGCTCCGGGAGCTAATCCAATGCACGGAAGAGATAGTAGTGGCGCTATCGCATCACTTAATTCAGTAGCTAAACTTGATTATGCGAATTGTTGCCGTGATGGTATTTCTAATACATTTAGTATTGTTCCATCTTCTTTAGGTCATAGTGAAGAAGAAAGAGTAGAGAATTTAGTTTCTTTACTTGATGGTTATTTTGTTCAAGGTGCGCATCATTTGAATGTTAATGTTTTAAATAGAGAAATGTTAATAGAAGCGATGAATGATCCTGATAAATATCCGCTTTTAACAATTAGAGTATCTGGTTATGCCGTTAGATTTAATAGACTTACGAGAAAACAACAAGAAGAAGTTATTGCGAGAACATTTCATGAAAAAATGTAGTGGTTCGGTTGATTCGATTGAAAGTATGGGTTTAGTTGATGGTCCAGGTATTAGAACGGTTGTGTTTTTGACTGGATGTAAGCTCAGATGTTTATATTGTCATAATCCAGAAATGTGGACTAAAGGTAAGGATAATTATACCCCAGAGGAGTTAGTTCGGCGAATTATTCGCAATAAACCTTATTTTGGCGATAAGGGTGGAGTGAC
>CALVXV010000051.1 GCA_944371685.1 uncultured Bacilli bacterium
AAAATATAAATTTATTATTTTATATGGTATATTTGGTGTTTTAACAACTTTAATTAATATTGTTACATATAGTTTATTATATAGTGTTTTAGGTTTTTCTAATGTTATTAGTAATATTATTGCTTGGGTGCTTTCGGTTTTATTTGCATTTATTACAAATAAACTTTGGGTATTTGGAAGTAAAAGTTTTGAATTTAAGTTATTTATGGTCGAACTTGGCAATTTTACTTTATGTAGATTAGCGACAGGTGTTTTAGATTTAGGAATTATGTTTGTTGGAGTTGATTTGTTAAAAGGACCGGCTATTATTTTAAAAGTTATCTCTAATGTGATAGTAATTATTTTAAATTATGTAATGAGTAAGGTATTTGTATTTAAAAAGAAATAGGTGTTACTGCATTTGCAATAATACCTTTTATTTTGTTTAAAAATAAATATATGTTCTTATTGACAAAATTTTACATTTTGCTTGACTTTGATAGGGGAGATGGGTTAAAATGTAATAGTAGGAGGGTTACATACATATGGAAAGATTAAATGACATTTTAAGAGAGCTTGGTATATCTAAGGTGAAGTTAGCTAAGTGTTTAGGGGTTTCTAGGCAAATGATTTATAATTATTTGGAACTTGATGATATTAATAAGTGGCCAAAAGATAAAAAAGTTATTTTACTTAATATTTTAGGTATTAAATCAGCTGATGAGCTTAATGATATTAAGGTTGATACTGATTATATTATGGATGTTGAAACTAGAATTAATAGTTTATTTGAAAATTCAAATAAAAGTGAACTTGGTGAAAGTAATGTTATTTTTTCTGGTTTAGATGAAAAAAGAAAAGAACTTTTGCATAATATTGTCGATGAAGTTAAAGAACGCTTAGAAGATGAAAAAGATGAAGAAGGATATAATTCTATTTTATATTTATATCATTATTTACAGTCAATGGAAGCTATGAGAGAACTTAAGTACATTTTAGCTTATGTATCTAAGGTTGGCGGATATACTAAACCTTATGAATTTGTATATGATGAAACTGAACAATTTGTGTTTGAGAGTATTTTGTTTTCAGCATTTAATTTATATCATGCAGGAACTTCTAGTAAAACTAGAATAGCTGAGACACATAAACGTTTTGTGGCGCAAATAGAACATAAATTAGAAGATAAAATGAGTAGGACGTTAGAGATGAATACACTTAAAATACAAGCTATGAAGGAATTAGGATTAACGGAAGTTAATGATGAAAATGTAGCAGAATTAATGTATAAAATAGATGAAATACAGGCTCGTAAAGCTAGAAACAATTAATCCGATAATATATATTATGTAAACTTGTATATGAAAGAAAAACGAGTAGTGTTTAAAATGTTATGATACTACTCTTTTATTAATATTAAGGGGTGTTTTGTTTTTAATTTTAATAATTATTTTATTGGTGATTGCTGTATTTTTTATAATTATTTCCCGTTTTGGTGGCACTAATTTAGATAATATTGGAAATGAAGATATTTCTACAGTTAATTATGTTCCTAAACAATTTTTATCTAATAATGAATATAATTTTTTAACTAAGTTTATTGATTTATAAAATGAATTACATGTACATATTGTTCCTCAGGTTAATTTGGCTTCAGTTATTCAAAAAATATCTGATAGTAGATTTAATACAGAGCTTTTTAGAAATATTGATTTTGGCATTTTTAATGCAGATTATAGTAAATTGCTTTTGTTAATTGAACTTAATGATGAATCACATAATATTGCTCATAGGAAAAAAAGAGATATTAAGGTTCATGATATTTGTAATAAAACTAGCATTAAGTTAATTACATTTTATACAAAGTATTCTAATGAAAAAGAGTATGTTAAAAATAGAATAATTAAAGAGATTAATATATTACGCGCTGATGATTAACTACTCCCCTACCCTTATTTTATAAGGGAAATTAGCTTAACATGTGGTTTACGTACATAAATAATATACCGATTAGAAAACTAATTATAGTTTTCTTTTTTTCTTTGTATTGTAAAGCTGTTGGTAATAATTCAATAAGAGAAATGTAGGTCATAATACCGGCTATAATAGCAAATAACGCACCCATAATAGTATTATTAATATATGGTTTTAGGAATAGAAATGCTAATATAGCTCCTAATGGTTCTGACATACCCGATATAAAAGTTAAGCCTATTGCTTTTCTTTTGTTTTTGGTGGCATAGTAAACGGGCATAGCGATGCTTATTCCTTCTGGAATATTATGCATTGCAATAGCTATGGTGATAGATATTCCTAATTTTATATTGGTTTTTGATGATATATATGTGGCAATTCCTTCAGGAATATTATGAATTATAATAGCAATCATAGTAAAGATACCAAGTTTATATAATTTACTATTTTGATCTAATTTGGTTGGCAGGATTTTATCAATAAATAATGGAATGGTTAAACCGATTATGATAAATATGGTTATATTTATAAATATAGAGTTTTTAGTGGTACTTTGAAACATGGTTAGGCTTTCGGGAATTAAATCAAAAATAGATACACTAAGCATTACGCCTGAGGCGAAGGCTAAGGCACATTTAATAATGTTTTTTTTATTTCCTTTAATGAATATAAATAGTGAACCTAATAAAGTTGATAATCCAGCAATTAAACATAATAAAAAAGGTAAAATTTCGCTCATTATTCCTCACCTATTTTAAATGTATGAAAAAAAGTATGACTTTATCATACTTTAAACACCAAATATTTTTAAAAGTAATCCTGTTATTATACTAATAGAATATAAAATACCTACTATTTTTATATTTTCTTTGACATTTGGGTTTGTTTTGAATAAAACTAGTAGTGCTACCCCACTATTCGCTAAAAGCCCGGCTAAAGCGGATGAAAGGGGTAAAATTTTTGCTATATATAATTCAGTTAAAATTATACTTGAACCACAATTAGGAATTAAACCAATTAAACCAGCTATAAAAGGTGTAAAGAAGTTGGTCTTATCGAAGATATGTTTAATATTAGCTTCACCTATATAATAGAAGGCAGTATTTAATATAAAGGTGATTATAAATATAAATATTAAGGTTTTTATGGTATGTTTTAACGCTGGTAATATTATACCGTGTTCACAGTCACAATGGTCGTGCTGGCATATTTCAAAATGTTCTTGTGGGTTTTCTTTTCTGATAATTAAATCTATAATAAAACCGCATACAAGACCAATAACTATTTTTATGGCAATTAATAGTAATATATTATTAATTGGAGCTTTTTCAGCTATTAGGATTGGAAGCATTTCGTCACTGGTTGATAGATATATAGCAATTAATGTTCCTAAACTAATTATTCTAGTTATATAAAGGTTGGTGGCGAGGACAGAGAAACCACATTGTGGTAAGGCACCTAGTATACTACCGATTAATGGTCCAAATTTACCAGCTTTTTTAATAGTTTTTTCGGTTTTGTGAGATAATTTATGTTCAAAAAATTCAATGATTAAAAAAGCAATAAATAGAAACGGAATAATTTTTAAACAGTCCAATATTGTATCTATAATTACTTCTTGCATAATGTTTTTCCCATTCCTATTTGTTTAAGATTTTGGTTTATTTCGCTATCGGTTACTATTATAAAATTTGCGGTTTGTAATTTTATTTTTTCATAAAATAGCGTGCTGATTAATAGTCCGTGTGAAACGACAATAACTTTATTATAATCTAAATATTTAGATAAAGCTTGAATGGCTCTTTCTTGGACGTGTTCTATTGATTCTGTTTTAAAATTGCATATGTGATTATGATTTTGTTTTTTTAATTCCCAATCGTGTTTGGCAATTTTAATTAATTTTAAAAATTCTTCTTCAGTGTTGTAATTATTGGATAAGTCTGGAATCCATTCGTGTAATAATGGTTCAACATTTATATCTAAATGGTGTTTTTGGGCGATAATACTAGCTGTTTGCATGGCTCTAGTATAAGGTGATGATATTAAAATATCTGCTTTTTCAAATGTTTTATTTTTGGCAGTTTCTTTAACGTCATTAATGCCTTTTGGAGTTAATGGAGCTAAAGCTAAGCCGGTACCTTTAAAACCTAATTTTACAATTTCATCATATGTTGGCTGTCCATGTCTTACTAAAATAAATTTTGTCATATTTACACCTCGCTTTAATATTATAACATGTTTTAGTCCTTATTTACCATGGGGATGGAATTCTTTATAATTCTTTTGCAGTCTGTCACTGGTTATATGAGTATATATTTGAGTTGTTGAAATATCGCTATGTCCTAGTAATTCTTGGATGCTTCTTAAATCTGCACCATGTTTTAGTAAATGAGTGGCAAAGGAATGTCTTAATGTGTGCGGTGATAGTTCGCTTTTAATACCTTTTTCTTTGGCTATTTTTTGCAGTATTTTAAAGAATCCTTGTCTAGTCATTTTATTTCCGTGATTGTTTAAGAAAAGATAATTATTTTCACCATGTTTAAATAAAGAGGTGCGGTGATACAAGATATAGTTTGTTAATGCTTCTAAGGCATAATCATCTAGTGGAACAATCCTTTCTTTAGAACCTTTGCCGAATATTCTAACTGAAGCGTTTTTTAAATCTATATCATTGACATTTAGATTTATTAGTTCGCTTACTCTAAGGCCACTACTATACATAAGTTCTAACATAGCTTTATTTCTATAATCAAAATCGGTTTTTAAACTGATATCTAAAAGGGTATTTATTTCTTCTTCGGTTAAGACTTTAGGTAATTTTTTAGCGCTTTTGGGATTAGTAATGGTGATTAGAGGATTATTTGTACTATATTTATTTAGCTGTAAAAATTTATAAAAGCTTTTTAAGGTGCTGATACATCTTGATACGCTATTAGTACTTTCTTTTTTAGATAGTGTTTGAATATAGGTTTGGATGTCTTTTTTTGTTAGTTTGGTAAGGTCTTTTTTTAAATAGTTATTAGCTTTTTGTAGGTCTCTTTTATATGAATCAATTGTGTTTTCACTATATTTTTTTTCAAATCTTAGATAGTCAATAAATTCATTTATTAGTTGTTCTTGCATTTATATCACCTTTTATTTCCTATATATATTTTAGCACAAATTATATTGCTTTTTTTGTATTTTGATTAAAAATAAGATATAATTGAAGTATAAGGAATGATTTTATGGAAAGAAATTGTAGTGTTAAGATTAATTATAAAGGGACTAAACATGTACTTTCTTTGGGGGAGTTATGTAAGGTTTCTTTAGATAATATTTATTTTTCTAAATGTAATCAGGAGCTTGATTTGATTAGTTATTATGCGGATATGGAAGAAGAAATGTTACAGGTGGAGCCGAAGGCTTTAAAGTATTTATGCTCTATTGATAAGGATAGATGTGTTTGCAGTTTATATGAATCTACTGCTTTTCCTCATGCACCATTAATTATACAGTATTTGGGTGATTTTTTGTTTCGTGAGCTTATTTCGGATACCATTTTATCTCTTTATATTGATGGAGTGAATTTAAACTGGTTTAAAACGGTTAGTGATATAGATACATATAAGGCTAATTTTCAGTATTTGATGCAGCATCCTTTGGTGATAGATATAAAACATTTGTCTTTATGTGATGATTATTATGGAACTTTGATTTGGTATGCTAAAAGTAATTTGACGAGGCAAAATAATATTACCAATATACTTTCTTCGGCAGAAAATAAGAACCGTAAACTTTTAAAAAAGCAATATGCGAAGGTTTTAAGTATGGCCGATAAGATTTTAGAAGAACAAAGATATTTTGCAGAAGCATGTGATTTTATTAATGAAAAACGTTTTGAGGTTCCGAAAGTTAAAACGTATGCTAGATATATGAATGAGAGAGGTTTTAAATAAGGTGATGATATGAGACCACTTGCGGATACAATTAGACCTAAAAAGATAGAAGATGTTGTTGGCCAAAAACATTTAATTGGTGAAGGTAAAGTTTTATATAACTTAATTAAGCATGGTAAAATTTTTTCAATGATTTTATATGGACCGTGCGGAACTGGGAAAACAACGCTGGCTTATACAATGATTAATGAACTTGATTTAAAATATGAGTTTTTAAATGCAGTTATTAATAGTAAAAAAGATTTAGATGAAGTAGTTAGTAAAGCAAAGGAAAATAATGGGATTGTACTTATAATGGATGAAATACACCGTTTAAACAAAGATAAACAGGATTTATTACTCCCCTATTTGGAAAATGGACTGGTGACTTTAATAGGACTTACGACGGCTAATCCATATCATTCGATTAATCCAGCAATTAGAAGTAGATGTCAATTATTTGAAGTTAAATCATTAAGTGACAGTGATATTAAAGAGGCTTTAAATAAAGCATGTAGTTATTTAGATAAAATACAGATTAGTAATGAAGCTATTAGGTATATTGCTATGTTAGCTGGTGGAGATTTAAGGTATGCTTATAATTTGTTAGAAATAGCTTATTATGCTTCTGATGATTTTAAAATAGATTTAGATGATGTTAAAAAGATAAATAATAAACCAAGTTTATATATTGATAAAAATGATGATGGTTATTATGATGTTATTAGTGCACTTCAAAAGTCAATTAGAGGCAGTGATGTAAATGCGGCCTTACATTATTTAGCAAGGCTTATTGTGGCGGAAGATTTAGATATTATATTTAGGCGACTTTCAGTTATAGCTTACGAAGATATAGGCCTGGCTAATCCAGCGATTGGTCCTAGGTTAGAGGCGGCGATTAAAGTAGCTGAGAGAGTTGGTTTACCTGAAGCTAGAATACCACTTGGAGAGATAGTTATTGATATGGCTTTATCGCCTAAATCAAACAGTGCGCATGTGGCTTTAGATATGGCGATAAATGATGTGAAGATGGGACATGTAGGAAAGGTGCCTAATCATATTAAAACTAATGCTAAAGATTATAAATATCCGCATAATTATAAAGGAGGGTTTGTAAAACAACAATATTTACCTGATGAATTAGCTAGCAGAAAATATTATAATCCGAAAACAACTAGTAAATATGAAATTAATTTAAAAAACATTTACGATAGAATTAATAAGGCGTAAATGTTTTATTTTAAGATAAATAATTCTAAAGCTAGATCTTTATTTAAAGTACCAGTTTTTATACCAATATCAATATCAGCTAAAGAGTTTAAATATTTTAATAAAGTTTCTTTAGTATAATTTCGCCCATTTTGAATGGCGAGTTTAATTCTATATGGATGGATTTTTAAGGTACTAGCAATGTCTTTTTCACTATAACCTTTTTTTAGTAATTCTTTTGATTGATACATGAGGCGAAATTGATTTGCTAATATTACAATAATTTTTATCGGTTCTTCATTCATTTTTAACATTTCATAATATAGTTCTAGGGCTTTGTCTTTATTTTTTTTGACAATATAGTCAATTAATTTAAAAATATCTATTTCGACTTTTTTAGTGGTTAAATTTAATATATCTTCATCGGTGATTGTTTTATCATCACCTTTATATATTTTTATTTTATTAATTTCGTTTTTAATAATTAAAGGATTGTTGCCTATACGATTTAAAAATAAATTTATGGTTTTGTTTTCAATATTATAGCCATTAAATAGTTTTTTTATTAAGGTGGTTTGGTTTAATTCGTCATTGAATTCTTTGATTATGCCAACTTTTTTAATTAATTTAGTTATTTTTTTTCTTGTATCTAATTTTTCATTATGGACAAGAAATATTAAGTTAGTATGACTATTAATATGGTTTAGATAATTTTCAATAATTTCACTATCTTTTGAGGTGGTGCCAGTAAACATATTAGCATTATCAATAATAACTGTTTTTTTATCGCCAAACATTGATATAGTTTCAGCATCTTCAATGGCATTTTGAATTAAACTATTATCTAAATCATATTTATTGATGTTCATTTCATTTTGATTTTTGGTAATTTTTTTAATTTCTTCATTAATTTGAAAATCTTTAGTTCCATATAAAAGATAGACCATAGTATCACCAGTAAATATTATAACATATTTTTAGGGTATAATTAAAACACCTTTATGGTGTTTAACTATTAAAAAATTCATCATTGGCTTTAGATACTTCTTCTTTTTTTGCTATTTTCTTTTTGCTATGTTTTTTAGTACTTATATTGTCATATTTTTGAATTCCGAAGATTAATGTGGCAATAAATGCGCCGGCAAATACAGCTCCTAAAATTATTTGTAAGACATTTGGCAATGATAGAACGATTGTAGTTGTGGCAAAGGTTAATTTTAGTGTTCCTGATAAAATAAATAATGCGACTAAGCCATATCCTGCATCTTTACTAAATGTTAGTTTACCTAAGAGGTATACATTTGCCAGTGGGATCCAGGCCATAACACTTGTAGTGCCATTTACTTTTTTATTGAAATTATTTAAGAAAATAGCTAGTAAGGCATAACAAGTTATAATTACTAAAATGATAATAGCAATAAAGAAATACAAGAAATTTGATGTTTCATCCATGTTTAATCCTCCCCTATTATTCTTTTGGTTATCTTAACCTATTATTATTTTATCATAAATTTTAGATAAATAACATATTATTTTAGTTTTTTT
>CALVXV010000052.1 GCA_944371685.1 uncultured Bacilli bacterium
CTTACATCTTGATAGTCCTTTTTGCAGACCTATCATTCTTTTAGTATTTAGTTTAATAGTATTTTCCGAACTAGTATATTAAAAAGACAGGTTTTTCTGCCTATTCTTTTAAAAGCTTTTCTAATGAGGTTATTTGATATCCTTTTGATTGAATATAATTTAGGATGGCATTTAACTGGGTAATTAAAGAATCATTTACTTCTAATGAAATAATAGAACCTGGGAGAATTTTTTTCTTGATATTTAAAAGTGGATTGTTTTTGATTATGATTTTGGGCATGATGGTAATTGAATTTTGAATATTACAGGTTTTTAATATGCTTTTTTTTGGCTTTTGGGTATAACAATAGTTATATATTTGCGGGCCAATATTAGTGATGATAGTTTTCATCCACACAAAATCACTATCATTATAGTTTTCGTTATTACTTAAATTTCCTACTGTATGACCACTTTGGATGAGATTGATTATTTGATTATGATGTTTTTCTAGGTATGCACTTTCAATGAAAAAAGTGGCTTTAATTTTTCTTTGGTTTAAAGTGTTTATAATGGGAGTTAAGTCATCTTGGGGCTTTGTTTTAAAAAGTAAGGTTACTTCCATTTTAGTATTATTACCGCCTATGACATATTTATCTTTATTTTTGTCTAAAGTATTTTTTACTTCTAATGGTTTATATACTAAGAGTTTATCATCAAAATAGCCGATTTTACTCATGGATTCATAGCTTTTTTTTGTATCAACTTCTTTACCATTTACACCGGGAATGATGGTATCATCTTTGATGATTGGTTCAATAGCATTTTCTTTATAACCGTCTTTTTTGCTTTTGATTTCTGTTAATAAAGGATCACTTAGTTTAGCGGTGGTACCAACTTTTTCGGTATATATGAAGCTAGAGATCATTAAGGTTAAAAGACCAATTATTTGAAAAAATTTTTTCATTTTCTTCACCCTATGAAATTATATGAGTAATTTTATTTAGTATGATTTTTTTCACTTTTCATTTTAAAGTTCATATTATACTATGAAGGGGGAACTTTATATGAATGAACAATATTATAGACGTCCAATGGGTCCAAGGCCTGGTGGTCCAGGACGACCACCAATGAATAATCAAGGAGGATTTTTGGGGCCTTTTATTTTAGGAGGAATTACGGGAGGACTTATTTCACCGCTTTTTTGGAATAATCGTCCTATATATTATCCTTATTATCCGCCTTATGGCTATTATCAATTTTACCGTTAAAAAAAGTCTTTAATGATGAGATACTTAATTGTTATTGACATCATTTGAGACTTTTTCTATATACTGTTTGGATACATTTTCTAAATCTTTAATTAAATCCATGATTTCTTCTTTGGTTTTAAGTCTAGTACCACTAGCATAGATATGACCACCACCACCGTGATTGGCAGCAACTTCGTTTATTATTGGGCCTCTTGATCTAATAGATATACGGTATGAGCCAAGTTCTTTATCTTCAGTGGCGGTTACCCAGATTAGTATTTCGTCTATATGGTTAAAACTATTAATTAAATTTCCTGGTGTGGCTGCATCGACATTATGTTCTTTTAAGGTTTCAGCATTAATGATTATGTACCCTACTTTAGTTTCGGTGATTTGATAATTTTGAGCCATATATCCTTGAAATTTTATTTCTTTATATGGTCTTAGATATAATTCATTATATATTTTAGTGATATCAATGTTTGTTTCTTCTAATAATTTACTTACGATGGCAAAGGTTTTAGCATTTGTATAAGAATACATGAAACGATTGGTATCAGCAATTAGACCGATGTATAGTTTTTCGGCAGCGGCTTTAGAAATTTTTAAGTTTGTTTTAAAGGCTAGTTCTAAAACCATTTGTGAAGCACTGGATGATTTATCATCTATCCATTCTAACTGACACATGGTCTCAACATATGGGTGATGGTCTATTTTAATAGAATTTTTTATTTTTCTAGGATCTAAGCCATCTACTCTTTTATGGTCAGGAGTATCGGTGACGATGAGGAGAGGGTTATTAATATTTTCTGGTAATTTATCTAATTCTCCAATGTATTTAAATTTAGCGGCTGGTGAACCGATAACATAGACTTTTTTATTTGGAAAATTATCAACAATTATTTGTTTTAGGCCGAGTGAACTACCTAAGGCATCTGGATCAGGGCCAACGTGCCTAGCAATAATAATTGTGTCAGCAGTTTTTATTTTTTTATAAATTTGTCTATATAAATTTGGTTTAAATAAATTCATTTTTATCACACTTTCTTTTTCTAATTAGAATTATATCATACTTTACATTTTTTTTAAATTTAAAAAGGCTATTGAATAAATCAATAGTCTTTAGAGAATGATAGTTGCGGCCGTTAATATTAATATATTTACTACGGCAATTGTTAAAACAACTTTGATAGCCCATTTAAACCAAGTGGTGTATTCTACTTTGGCTAAGGCTAGTCCACCCATAATAGCTCCGCAAGTTGGAGTTATTAAATTTACAAGACCGTTAGCGGATACAAAGGTCATAATAGTAGTTTCTACACTATAGCCAACATTAACAGCAAGTGGTCCCATAATTGGGGTTGACAAGGTGGCAAGACCTGAGCTTGATGGAACTAAGACTGATAATACAACGTGTAATATGTAATTTAACGGTGTGAATATAACAGCTGGTACTTCTTTTAATAAATTAGAGGCATTATAAATTATATAATTATCTAAATATGTTGTTTGAAGTAAAACACTAGCGCCTCTAGCAATAGCAATGATTAAAACAACGCTCATCATGTCTTTAGTACCATTTACAAAGGTTTCAACAAACTCATGTTCTTTAAAAGAATTAATTATAGCAATGATTATAGAAGATATTAAGAACCACAAAGCGGCTTCATAGAAATACCAACTTCCTAGTGGCGTTCCAGTTAGCCATCCAGTAAATTTATCAAATATATTAACACCAAATTCACCCCAAGGAATGAAGCCAATAATCATAA
Source organism: uncultured Bacilli bacterium (assembly GCA_944371685.1). Classification (GTDB taxonomy): domain Bacteria; phylum Bacillota_I; class Bacilli_A; order RF39; family UBA660; genus Coprosoma. The sequence continues at coordinate 3,005 of CALVXV010000052.1, forward strand.
CCACGAAGGTTAAAGCAAATATTATTAGGGTTAACTTTTGTTTGGTGGTTAGCTGTGTTTTTTCTTCTTTTACTTGTTTGCCATAAGCTTCTTGCATGGCTTTTTGTTCTTGAAGTGACAAGAAGGTAGAGCCTTTTTCTTTTTGGACTTTTTTGGCATAACGCATAACAAAGAATATAGATATTCCAAGGGTTGTTAGCCAAAGAATAGCACCTAGGGCAATTATGATACCTTGATTGACAGTTATTCCATCTGGTAGAGCACTGACAGCAGCTCCGACAGCAAATGGATTGATGGTTGAACCTAAGACACCTGAGCCAGCACCCAATAGAACTACTGAGGCACCAACTAATGTATCCATACGAGCAGCAACCATAGTAGCAGCTAACAAGGCATAAAAACCAACGGTTTCTTCAAGCATACCATAGGTGGTTCCACCTAGTGAAAAGATGAACATTAAGATTGGTATTAATATAGTTTCTCTACCCTTTAATTTTTGAACTAAGACTTTAATACCAGTTTCTAGGGCTCCTGTTTTAGTAACGATGGCCAAGAAACCACCTAGTATGATGACGAAGATACATACATCAATGGCATTTTCAAAGCCTAATATTGGTGACATTAAGATATCAGATAATTTAGCTCTAACAACACCACTACCATTTATAATAGTATCTCCACTAAATCTGGCAATTGGTAAAATATATGAAAGAACTCCTAAAGCAAAAATCAAAATTAGAATTATTGAAAAAGCTGATAACATTACTTTATTTTTATTTTTGTTATTTTCTGTCATTTTATCCCTCCTCAATAACAGTCCCAGCTTTTCCGTTTAAAGCAGCATAAGCGTTTTCTAGGGAGGCAATAATGGCTGTGCCATGATGCTTTTCGGCAAAATCTAGGCACGCTTCAACTTTTGGAAGCATACTTCCTTGGGCAAATTGCCCTTGTTCAATATATTTATGAGCTTCACTGGTTGTCGTTTTATCTAATTCAATTTCATTTTCTTTACCATAGTTTAAACATACTTTGTCAACGGCGGTTAGAATTAATAAGATGTCAGCATCTATTTGTCTAGCTAGTAAGGCGGCTGATTTATCTTTATCAATAACAGCATCAATGCCTTCTAGGCCTTTTTCTTTATCATAGATAACTGGTATACCACCGCCACCTAGGGCGATTACTATATATCCATCTTCATTTAGTTTTTTGATAACATTTTCTTCAATGATTTGTTTAGGTATTGGCGATGGAACGACACGGCGATATCCTCGGCCGGCATCTTCTTTAAATTTGTAGCCTTTTGCTTGAGAAATTTTTTCAGCTTGCTCTTTAGTATAAAATTGACCAATTGGTTTAGTGGGGTTTAAAAATGCTTTATCGTTTTTATCTACTAGTGTTTGGGTTATGAGTGTTAGGCAAATTTTTTTGATATGTTTTTTATTTAATTCATCTTGAATAGTTTGCTGAAGCTGATAGCCAATATATCCTTGGCTCATGCTTCCACATTCTGGGAAGGGCATTGTTTGCATATCATTAAATATCTGCCCTATTTGTGGTCCGTTACCATGAGTAATAATTACATCATGTTTTTTTATTAATTCGACTAACATTGGAGCGATTTTTTCAATTTTATTTTGTTGCTCTAAAGCATTATTTCCTAAGGCGTTGCCACCTAATGCGATAACTATTTTACTCATTTTTCATTGTGGCATACATAATGGCTTTGATAGTATGCATACGGTTTTCGGCTTCGTCAAATACTTTAGAGTTGGCTGATTCAAAGACTTCATTAGTAACTTCCATTTCAGTTAGGCCAAATTTTTGGTTTATATCTTGCCCTATTTTGGTTTTTAAGTCATGAAATGATGGTAGACAGTGCATAAATATGACATTTTGACTAGCATTTTTTATGACTTCTTTAGTAACTCTATATGGAGTTAATAGTTTGATTCTTTCAGCCCATACTTCGTCTGGTTCGCCCATGGATACCCAAACATCAGTATAAATAACATCGACATTTTTAGTTCCTTCTTGAACATTTTCGGTGAAATTTAATTTACTACCAGATGTTTTGGCAATTTCCATACATGTGTTTATTAATTCTTGACTTGGCCAAAGTTCTTTAGGAGCACAGCAAGTAAAGTTCATACCCATTTTAGCAGAAGCGACCATTAAAGAGTTACCGACATTATTTCTGGCATCTCCCATGAAAACAAAGTTTATGCCTTCTAAGTGTCCAAAGTTTTCTTCGATGGTTAATAAGTCAGCTAGCATTTGGGTTGGATGGAATTCATTGGTTAGACCATTCCATACAGGAACACCAGCATACTCACCTAGTGTTTCAACGATTTCTTGATCAAAACCACGATATTCAATACCATCATACATTCTACCTAATACTCTGGCAGTATCTTCGATGCTTTCTTTTTTGCCCATTTGTGAACTACCTGGTTCTAGGTAAGTAACTCCCATGCCTAAGTCGTGTCCGGCTACTTCAAAAGCGCATCTGGTTCTAGTTGAAGTTTTTTCAAATAGTAAAACAATGTTTTTCCCATCTAAATATTTATGAGGTATATGATTTTGTTTTTTTTCTTTGAAGTCTTTAGATAAATCTAATAAATATCTAATTTCTTCTTTAGTATAATCTAATAGTTTTAAAAAGTTTCTTCCTGTTAAGTTCATGTTTTGTTCCTTTCTTATTTTTCTCTAACTAACGGCATACTCATACATCTTGGGCCACCACGACCTCTTGATAATTCAGCACTACTGATTTCGATTACTTTTAAACCATATTCTCTTAATACTTTATTGGTTTCAGTATTTCGGTTATAAACTACAACGACTCCTGGGGCAATGGCTAAGGTATTACTACCGTCGTTCCATTGTTCTCTAGCTGAGGCTATTTTATCACCACCAGCACACGGAATTAAAGTTATATCTATACCTAAGTATTTTTCTAAGATTTCTTCTAAGCTACCTGTCATTTCTTTAACGTTTAAATCTTCATCACTATCTGGATCATTACCTTCTTTGATTTCATAAACTTTTAATGTATCCATGATTCCTGGATGATAGGTAAATTTATCATAGTCGACCTGGGTAAATACAGTATCAAGATGCATAAAAGCTCGGCTATTTGGAATATTGAAAGCTAAAATCGTGTCTATTTTACTTTCTTTATTTTTAAAGATGTTTTTGGCCAATTGGTCGATGGCTCCAGCTTCGGTTCTTTGAGAGATGCCAACGGCTAAAACATGTTCGTTTAGATTTAAGATATCACCACCTTCAATATGGCATTGTTCGTATCTATCGTAGTATTTATATACTTTGCCAGCAAATTTTGGGTGGTAATTGAAAATGTATTCAGCATATATTGTTTCTCTATTTCTAGTTACAGAATACATTTTATTCAAACTGATTCCTTCACCGATACTGGCGAAGTTATCTCTTGTGAAGTATAAATTTGGCATAGGATCAGTTATGAAGGCAGAATCTTCACTGACTAAGTCAACTAATGATTTATCTAATTTTCGTTTTTGATAATCTAGTTCGTTTATTCTGATTCCTTCCATTGTTTTTAAGACTAGAGTCTTATTATCTTCAATACTTTTTAAGTATTCTAGCACAAGATGTTTATATTTTGGAGTATCAACTCCGGCCTCAGTTATAAACTGATTTATGAATTTGTCTTTGATATCTGGCCTTTGATTTAAAACTTCAGTCATTAAATCTTCAAGGTAATAGACGGTGATACCATTTTCTTTTAATCTTTGAGCAAATTCATCATGTTCTTGTTGAGCGACTTCCAAATATGGAATATCGTCAAATAATAATCTTTCTAAGGTGTCTGGGGTTAAATTTAACAATTCTTTACCAGGTCGATGAAGTAAAACTTCTTTTAGCGGCTTGATTTCACTTGTAACATCAATCGCACTCATTTTATCCCTCCTTATGTTATCATCATAACATAGTTTTTGGTTTATTTTAAGGGAGTTTTGGGCTTTAAAGTATTGACTTTACTCTAATTTACATATATAATTATAAACAGCGTGTTAAAGCAGCGTTATTTTGAAAATTATAATGTGGATATTCCCTATAGGGGTTACTTATTTGGCTGCGAAAGTAAGTATTGATATATTCCACCCTATAGTTTGGCAAAATAACCTTTCGCGCTAGTGGAAGGAGGAAAAATATGTCAAGATATCTTGGACCTACTTATAAAAAGTCTAGACGTTTTGGTTTTTCTATTTTAGAAAATGGTAAAGAGCTTGCTAAAAGACCTTATGCCCCAGGACAACATGGACAAGATCGTAGGAAAAAATTATCTAACTATGGTATTCAATTACAAGAAAAACAAAAGGTTAAATTTATGTATGGCCTTAGTGAAAAACAAATGAAGAAAACTTTTGAAAAAGCTGTTAAAATGAAAGGTGTCAATGGTGAGAACTTACTTAAATTATTAGAAAGTCGTTTAGATAATTTAGTATACCGTATTGGATTTGCAACTACTAGAAAAGGTGCGAGACAATTAGTAAACCATGGACATATTACAGTTAATGGCAAAAGAGTTGACATTCCATCTTATCAAGTTAAACCTGGTGATGTTATTAGTTTAATGGAAAATGATAAAGAAATGGCTATTGTTAAATCTTCTTTAGAAGCTTTACATAATAGAGTAGAATTTATTTCTTATGATGATAAAAAGATGGAAGCTACATATGTTAGATTACCTGAACGTAGTGAACTAAGTGCGGATATTGATGAAGCATTAATTATTGAATACTACAACAGAAATTAAGAGAACTTTGTTTCTCTTTTTTTCATGTAAAAAGCACAGATTTAATCTTAAACCTATGCTCTTTTATTATACGAACATTTATCTTGATTTTCAAGGTATTATTCAAAACTGTCCAGTACTAAGAACTTATTGTCTTATCACTGGACAGTTTTTATATAAGAAAAACAAGGGATATTATATCCTATCCCTCGTTTGTATGTCATATTTGATGAAACGGCCTAATTTTGATATTATAAATTTGTAAAGTACAAAAGGAGGCCATTTCATGAATAAAGTATATAATAATTTTGATAGTATTGTAAATAGTTTTCGAAATTTTTTTAGTAATTTTTGGTTACTATTCACAGTCGTTTTTGAAAAATATGATAAATGCCAATATTTATAAGGATTTGTCCAATTTTTATAAAATTGAGAATGAATTATTAAAAAATAATATTAATTTACTATCAAAGTAGTAAATATTAAATTTCATAAATTTAGCTGTGAATAGTAACTAACCCATTTTTGATTAATGCTTTTCTTATAATTACTATTTTAAAAGCACTAAATTTTATTCATTAGTGCTCCTTATTTTTTCAATTTCTTTTACAGTTAGACCTGTTACTCTTGAAATAACATTTTCATCAATTTTTTCTTTAATCATGTTTTGAGCTATTTCAAGCTTACTTTCTTTGATTCCAATACTTTTTCCTTCATCAAGGCCCTCTTTTTTGGCACCTTCCATCTCATTAAGCTTGACTAAGGCATCCATCTTCTCTTTCTGCCACTCATGTATTATAAACTCATCTTGACT
>CALVXV010000053.1 GCA_944371685.1 uncultured Bacilli bacterium
ATAAAAAAAGTCCATAACCATGGACTATGCAGCAAGCATTTTTTTAATAGTTTTAAGTTCACGAGCAGTTACTCTATATTTTTTACCATTAATTGTTACTGTTTGTAAATTAGGTTTAAATGCATGTCTAGTCGCATTTAAAGCATGTGAACGACGATTACCAAATAAAGGCTTCGTATCTGTTATTTTTTTTGCCATGATTATCCCTCCTTAAGTTTTTTTCTTCGCTATATAACTTTACCACATAATAGTTAATAAGTCAAATATTAACAAACAAAATATATGAAAAATCAAACATTATTATTAACAAAATCCTACAGTATTTCTATTTTTAGCCGCCATTTTTTTCGCCACATATGATTTACTTTTATCAGCAGGAACACTCAAATGAATACTTTTTTTCTGACCAGAAAATATATCAAATAATTCATCACTAATAATACCATCAAAAACAGTTTTTAAACTTCTAGCACCGCAATCTAATGCCTCAGCTTCCATAACTATATAATCTAAAAAATCATCATCATAAGAAAACTTAATTTCCATTTCTTCAAATAATTTCTTGTAAGTATTAAGTGGACTTAAATTAGACTCTACTAAAATCTTCTTGTAATCCTCCTTAGAAAAATGATTCATTGGCACCAATTTAGAAAATCTGCCCATAACTTCTCGCATAATTCCCATATCAATAAAATCCTTCATAGAAACATCTGAATAATCGTCATTTTTCTTAATTCCACTAAAAGCTCCAAGTGCCACCACCGTTAATTTCGAAGTATTAAAATCAATTAAATTACCATCATAATTATCCTCTCTAAAAGACACAGTTCCACCATCGAGAATCTTTAAAAGCGACCTTTGAACACCATTCCTAGAAGGACCTTCAGTAGCTCCAAACTCGCCACCTTCGGCTAATTTGTCAAACTCATCAATCACCAAAATACCTTTTTCCGCTAAATGAACATCCATACCAGCTTTCACATATAAATCGTTAAGCATCTCAGAAACATCACGTCCAACATATCCAGACTCCGTAAAAGATGTCGCATCCTCAATTACTATAGGTACATCGCATAACTTCGCAATCTGCATTAATATTTCTGTTTTACCACTGCCAGTCGGTCCATATACCATAATATTTTCTTTTAACTTTGAAATAGTCTCATTATCTAAAGAAGAATTAATTAATCGTTGGTTCTTATATACTGATGCCAAAATCTGTTTAACCTGTTCATCTTGTGAAATAATTGTCTCTCTAATTTTGCTATGCATACTTAAAATATCCAAATCACTATTTTCTTTTTTCTCTTTTTTCATATGTTGTCGTTTTAAAAAATCTTTATCTTTAATTTCTTCAAAAACACTTTTCGTCGCATTCCATGTATAAAATTTACCAGTTTTATTACTAAATTCCTTCAAAAACTTATTTGGATTATATTTTTTAAACTCTTTTGCCATGTCATCAAAACTTTGAAAATCCAAAGCAAACATTTCGCCATCAAAACCATTACCCAAATCATATTCTTCACCAGGGTTTTCCATTAAAGACACAAAAGAATTGTTATCAGTTATAAATCCCATGTCCGTACATACAACCTCATAATAGTTTTGTTTTCCCTTGTATTTATTGATAATCCCTAAACAAGGTTTATAAATATAAGCAAGCCCCATATTATTCATAATATACTCTAAATCGTATGCCAAAATAAAATCATTATCCATACCATGTCATTCCTTTCGTTTATACATATTATAGCAACATTACAAACAATAAGTAAATAAAAATATAAAAAACCCCCAAAACTTTTGTTCATATTAAAAAATTATAGTAAAATATTATTGGAGGGATAAATATGTATGCACCACTTAACATAAAAACATGCAATTCATTTTTAACCAGCATGATTAAAATAGATGAATTAATTAAAGTTGCTTTATCAAATAATCTTAAAGCTCTAACCATCACCGATAACAACATGTATGGTGCCTTAGATTTCTATAAAGCCTGCACCAAAAACAACATTAAACCAATTATTGGCCTAGAAATATCCTTACCAGAAAAAATCATCTTATATGCGATGAATTATCAAGGATATCTAAATTTAGTAAAATTAACCACCATCAAATCTGAAATAAATCTAAATTTAGATATATTAAGTAAATATTCAGACAATCTAATATGTTTAATCCCTTATGAAAGTAAAAATATCTATAATGAAATAAAAAAAATATACAAATATCTTTTTATCACATATAAAAACGAATCTCAAAAAGCCAACATCAAAGCTAAAAATATTTTATATATGGATGAAATACTTTGTCTAACCCAAGAAGACGAAAAATATTTAAAATATCTAAAAGCCATCAAAGAAGGCATACCTGTAAGTAACATCAAAGAAACATATAACCATAAAAGCTTATTACCCTTAAAAGGCTTAGATAAAAATAATGAACTTTTAGTCAGTCTATGTGATTTAAAAATCAAAATTCATCAAAATCTTCTTCCAGTCTATGATGAAACTAAAGATGCCTACACCGAATTAAAAAGACAGTGTATAAATGGTATGAAAAAAATCTTTGGGCTAAAAGCTCCCAAAAAATACGCCATCAGATTAAAAAAAGAATTAGATATCATAAATAAAATGGGCTTTTGCAATTACTTCTTAATCGTTGCCGATTACATAAAATTTGCTAAAGAAAATAATATCCTAGTTGGACCAGGTAGGGGAAGTGCTGCCGGTTCTTTAGTAGCTTATGCTTTAAATATTACCACCATTGATCCTTTAAAATATAATCTTTTATTTGAAAGATTCTTAAACCCCGAAAGAATCACTATGCCCGATATTGACGTCGACTTTGAAGATACCAAAAGAGAAGAAGTAATTAAATATTGTCTAAATAAATATGGTCAAAAAAAAGTGGCCCTAATTGTCACCTTTGGCACTTTAGCTGCCAAACAAGCCGTAAAAGATGTCTCTAAAATATTAGAGGTAGATTCTAAAAAAGCTGATAACCTAAGTAAACTCTTAGACTCTAAATTATCATTAAATCAAAATTACCAAAATCCAAAAATAAAAAGATATCTCCAAATGAATCCTGAATTTCAAAACGTTTATAAAATAGCTTCTAAATTCGAAGGACTAAAACGCCACACTTCATTACACGCCGCCGGCATCATCATATCTAAATACGAACTAGATAACATTGTTCCTTTAGATAAAACCCATGACGGATTTTATGCCACCGAATACGATAAGGAACACCTAGAAAACTTAGGCCTTCTTAAAATGGACTTTTTAGGTCTTAAAAACTTAAGCCTAATTACTAACATATTAAATGAAATTGAAAACCTAACCTTTGATACCATCCCCGAAAACGACGTTCAAGCTTTAAATATCTTTACCACCGCCAACACCACTGGTATCTTTCAATTTGAATCCGAAGGTATGAAAAACTTTCTTCAAAAATTTAAGCCAACCACCTTTGAAGATATTGTCTCAGCCCTTGCCTTATTTAGACCAGGACCTATGAAAAACATTGATTCATATATCAATAGAAAACAAGGCAAAGAAAAAATAAATTATTTTCATCCAGACCTAGAGCCAATTTTAAAACCAACATACGGCATCATTGTCTATCAAGAACAAATTATGCAAATTGCCAATATAATGGCTGGTTACTCACTTGCCGAAGCCGATTTACTAAGAAGGGCCATGAGTAAAAAAAGCGAAAGTATCTTATTAAAAGAAAAAGATAAATTTATCGAAGGCAGTATAAAAAAAGGTTATGATAAAACCCTTGCTACTAAAGTTTATGGTACCATCTTTAAATTTGCCGATTATGGTTTTAATCGTTCTCACTCTGTTGCTTATGCTATGATATCTTATCGCATGGCTTATCTTAAAGCTCACTACCCATATATCTTCATGAAGCACCTTCTAACAAGTGCTATAAATAGTGAAATAAAAACTAAAGAATACATATATGAATGCACCCAAAACGGTGTAGTCATTCATAAACCAGATATCAATATCAGTGAAGATAAATATATAAACAAAAATAATCAAATTATCTTTCCACTAACTAACATTAAAAATGTTGGTATTAATGCCACAAAAATAATTCTAAGCGAAAGAAAAAAAGGACCTTTTAAAGATATCTTTGATTTTGCTTGTCGTTGTTATGGTGGACCTGTAAATACCAAAACCCTTGAAGCTTTAATATATGCCGGCACCTTCGATAATTTTGGTATTAATAAAAACACTTTAATTCAAAATTTAGATATTATAACAGGTTATAGTGAAATAGGCGCATATGTCTCAGATGATACATTTAAACCAGAGTTAAATCAAAAACCAGAACTTCCTAAAAAAGAACTAATGCAAAAAGAACTAGAAGTATTTGGCTTTTATCTAAGTCGCCATCCTATAACCGATTATAAAAAACAAAATCCAAATGCAATAGAATTAAAACACTTAGATAAATATTTTGATAAATTAATTGAAGCTATTGTCATTGTCGATAAAACCAAAGAAATAGATACTAAAAATAAAGAAAAAATGATGTTTTTAACTGCCAGTGATGAACTAGCTACTACCACCATTGTTCTTTTTCCTAAAACCTATCAAACCATAAATCAAATAGAAGTGGGCAATATTATAAAGATAAATGGTCGAGTCGAAAAAAGATTTGACAAATATCAAATCATTGCCACTAAAATCACAAAATTAAATTAACCTATATATTTTTCCTCAAATTTGTGTTATTCTATAATAGAGGTGAATCAAAGAATGGAAAGGGAAAAAACAAAATTAATTTTAGTATATATTTTAATGGCATTAGTCATCATCTTAATCGTCGCTCTAACACTCGTAGTTTTAAATAATAATAAAAAAGAAACATCAAAGTCATCACATGCTGCAACTCCTCCTGTTGTTGATGTTAATCCATATCCAGATGTTTCCAATGAATGCACTTTTGATGTAACTATTAGTGGCTATAATGCACTACCTAGTGCTGGATGTAAAGGTGGTTATAGTAGATATAACATCACAGGTATTACCCTAGATAATAGTGACTTAGAACTAGTAATTATCTATTCTGATACAAATGGTAATAAATCAGGATTATATGTTAATAAAACTAAAGTCATAAATAAAGTGGACAATCTAACTAATATTAAATTAGGCACTTTCGATAATAAATTATTTATATTAGATAATAGTAATAATGAATCCAATGTTTTAGCCTATAATGGTTTAGGTCAAAATGTTTATAACTTAAAAACCACCTTAGAAAATCTAAATTTAACTGAACCTAATTTCCAAAATGCTGAAACCAATATAATCAGTTCTCAAACCTTGGATCCAAATAGTTTTCAATTTACAACCAATAGTTTCACTTTTAAAACTAGACTAATAACTGCTTCTGAGCAAACAATCACTGGTTCACAGTACATTGTAAACTTTAATGCTGATTCATTTGCCGATCCAAGCATAGTTACCCAAAATCAAGGATAGCCTAAAAGCTATCCTTTAATATATCTAAAATTCTATTTTTTTCTTCCTCAGAACTTTTATTCCAAATAATTCCAAAAAATACCCCAAGGCCTGGTAAAGTAATTTCATCTTTATCATTAAATGATGCAATAATCGACTGCTTAATATCTTCTTTACTAGCTCCCTTAAAATTATTCATAATATGATTTTTAATACTAATATTCATTATATCAATTCCTTTCATCTATATTATGATTTAAAAATAATAAAAATATACAAAAATAAATTCAAACTATAACTTTCTATTTAATAATTACATATAATAAAATATGAAAAGTTTAAATGATTTAAAAATAAACGAAGAAACAACTATTCTTATGATTAAAAATAATAATCTAAAAAGAAGGCTTATGGATATTGGCTTTGTAAGTGGTGCTAAAGTAAAACTCATTTTAAAAAATCTTGGGGACAATATGCGAGCTTACAAAATAAAAAATACCATTATTGCTTTAAGAGTAAATGATACCCAAAATATTATTGTAAAGGAAAACTAATTTTTCCTTTTTAATTTGCCAAAAAAACTATTTACAAGAACGAATGTTTGTGGTATAGTGGGTATACAAAAATAGGTGGTGATACAATGAAAATCAAAAACATAAAAAAAGTTGGCACAAAATATAAATTAATTTTAGATAGTGGTGAAATCATAACTACAAATGAACACGTTATCATTAATAGTAATCTTTTGTATACCAAAAAAATAACTGAAAAACAATTAAATAAAATAAAAGAAGAAACCATATATTATGAAAATTATGACAAAATATTAAAAATGATTAATCGAAAAATTCGTAGTGAATATGAAATAAGAAAAACTTTAACTAAAAACGAAGTGTCCCAATTAGACCAAGATAAAATAGTAGAAAAATTAAAAGAATTAAATTTAATCAATGATGAATTATTTGCCGAAAGCTATACGAATGATAAAATAAATTTAACCCTAGAAGGGCCATATAAAATAAAACAAGCACTTGAAGATAATAATATTGATAGCATGTATATTGAAAATGCTCTTTCTAACTTCACCCAAGATTTAATAGATCAGAAATTAGATAAAATAATTAATAAAAGACTAAAATCTAACACCAAAGACACAGCCTACATCTTTAAACAAAAAACTTCAATCTATCTATCTAATCTAGGATATAGTAGGGAAGATATAGCTAATCATTTAGAAAACATTAATCTAAATAACAATAAATTAGAAAAAGAAATGCAAAAAATATATGATAAATTAAAAACTAAATATGAAGGCTATACCTTATATAATAAATTAAAACAAAAACTATACTCTAAAGGCTTTACTAGTGAAGAAATAAATAATTTCATCGAAAAAACAGTTCATTAATTTGAACTGTTTGTTGTTGCAGTTAATGCTGTATTTACAGAATCATCATAAGAACTCTTAAGCTTATCATCAGATATTTCTAAATCATATTTTTTTCTAAGAGCCACCAATGCTTTAGTTTGTAAAGTTGTATCATTACTGATTTTCTCTTGTACTAAATCATCGATAACATCATCTTTAACCTCTTTTAATGAAGGTTTTGCTTTTTGTTTAATACGGTAAATAACATGATAACCATATTCTGTTTTAACAGGTTCTTTAGTATATTCACCATCTTTTAAATCATTAGTTGCATCCCAAAATTCATCGACAACCGAACCATAAGTAACGGTAAGTTTTCCTCCTTTACTAGCAGTTCCTTCATCATCAGAATATTCTTTAGCTAAATCAGCAAACTTCTCGCCATCATCAAGTTTTTTAATAATATCTTCTGCTTCCTTCTTAGCCTTTTTCTCAGCTTCTTCTTTTTCTTCATCACTCATGTCATCATCAGTATTTGGGCTAATTAAAATGTGTCTAGCTTCGATATCACCAAAAATATTTTCATCATAATATTTTTCAATATCAGAATCAGAAAGTTCATCCTTAACATAATTTTCAGTTACAATCTTCTTTTTATATTCAGTAATTAAAGCATCTTTAAAATCATCTTCACCGGAATATCCCGCAGACTTTAAAGCTGCACTAAAATCTTGACCATAACTTTCATAAGATTGTTTATAAGATTTTAATTGTGAGTCAGCATATGACTTGGCATCATCATCAGTTTTTATTTCTTTATTAACAATAAAATCATCAATCATATTAGTCAAAGTAGTGGCACCACCTTGAGTCTTAAGCTCATCATATAATTCTTCTGCAGTAATAGACTTACCATTTACTTTTGCGACAACTTCCTCGCCATTTTTTAATTTCGCTACCTTACCACAACCAGTAAGCATTAAAGCTACCATTAAAACTAAGGCGACTAACTTTTTCTTATTCACATTAATCTTCCTTTCACATGTATGCTTTCATACATATAAAATAATAACAAATTTTCCTTTAAAATTCAATATTTTTATTTATTTTTACCCATAAGTAATCACACAAACTAAAAATTTCCATAAAATAATGTGAAAGGTAAAAAGGAGGATGATTTATATGTGTAATACTGGAATAAGTTCAGCAGCAATCGTATTAGTATTATTTATTCTTTTAATAATCATACTTGGAGCTTATATTTAAGCCCTAGAAAGGAGTAATTATGTCTTGCAATAATTCATGTGAAAGACCATGTGAAAGACCATGTTCTAACAACAATAGCTACTTAATTATTTTAGTTCTATATATCTTATTAGCTATTTTGTTAGGCTCTGTATTCTTTTAATTAAGAGGAAAAGTCCATGGACTTTTCTTTTTGCATGTCACATATTTTATAATGCAAATATAACTATGATTGACAATAATTATAATATAAAATAAATGATTATTAAAATTTATATTCATAATTTAAAAAAATATGCAAATTAGACATTTTATGAAATTTGTGATATATTATC
>CALVXV010000054.1 GCA_944371685.1 uncultured Bacilli bacterium
TAAATATTTACTCCTCTTGGTCTTGGCTTTGTTTTTCATTATACATGTTTTTTGATAAAATTACAATAGTTTTGTGCCACAAAGGAAACATGTAGTGGCCGTTGGTGATAATTTGGTACCACAATTTGGACATACTTTAGGTTTGCTTTTATCAATAACGATAGGTTTTTCTTCTTTCTTTTCTTCAGTCTTAGCTTGAATGAAAGTTTCATGTCTTTCATCAGGCTCTAAGGACTTATTAAAATAGACTGTGTTATCTTCACTATTATTTGATTCTTCAGTTAAAGTTGGTTGATTTTGAGAATTTAGTTGATTAACATTGTTGGTTTGATTTGACTCATCGGGCTGTGACAAATTTTGACTATAGTTACTTGGGTTTATAGACATTTCTGGTTGTGGTTCTTTGTTTGCTTTTTTATCTTCATAAAGAGCATTTTGGTTCACTATAAATTCTTCGGTTTCATCATACATATGAAGCATAAATTTAGGGTTTTTAAAGACTAATTCAGGAAATTTATACATTGGAAATATGACGAACCAAACAGCTTCTTTAGGATTTAATTGATAAGCTTTTAACAGTTCAGCAATGATTATTTTATAATAGTATAAATTGGCTATGGGGATTAACGATTTATAGAAAACACTTTTTTTCATATCTAAAATATCTACTAATATCAAGGTATTATAAAATGGTACAAAGGCTTTCCATGCGGGTATTTTAATTTTTTTAAATAGCTGTCCTATACATATTTTAACGGTTAAATAGACTATGAAAAAGACAAGAAAAAGTAATAAGAAATAAATTCCAGTTCCTTCAAACATTTTTTAGCCTCCTTTTATTAATTATAACATGACATTTAATTATTTGAAATATTATTTTAAAAAGTAGTTTGTTTCTTTTTCATATTTTAAGTTAGTAGATGGACCGTGTCCTGGGTATATTTTCGTATTATCGGGGTATGTTTTTATTTTATTGATACTTGTTTGCATTTCTTTAAGATCTCCAGTAGGCATATCGGTTCTACCTATGGTATTTTTAAATAAGAAGTCTCCAGTGAACATAATGTTTTCATCTTTAAAGTAATAGGTTACGCTATCTTTAGTATGACCTTTTGTTTCAATAACTTCAAAAGTAAATGGTCCAAATGTATATGTTTTTGGTTTAGGGTTTTCTAATACTAAATTTTTATCAAAATTATTTAGAGCACCTATATGATCTGGATGATGATGAGTTATTAATATTTTAACAATTTCTTTGTTTTGAATGTTGTTTTTTATTTTGTTATATTCATCACCAGGATCAATAATTAAAATTTTATTATTTTTTTCTAGTATGTAACAATTTGCTTGTAGATAGCCAACAGGAAGCTGGGTTATTTTCATTTAAGTCTCCTTAATTTATTAAATATATCTCTAACGTTTTTTTGAGTATCATTAGATTGTGGATTTACGGGAGTTTCTTCTTTTTGGGGAGTAGATTTAGAGAATATCATTTTTTCTCTTATCTCGTTTGGATCTTGATTTAAGCCTCTTTTGACCATGCCTTTTAAAATAGTGTCTTTATTATTTTCATTTATTATCATGTTAATTTCCTTTCTTACAGTGACCTGTTTCAATATAGTTTTTTACTGGTCCATATGTTTTGCGGTATCCTTCTATAAGTCCATATTTTTCAATGGCTTGTAAGTGATTTTTGGTTGGATATCCTTTATGATTTTTAAAACCATATTCGGGGTGCTTTTTGTCAATTTCATATAATATTTTATCTCTTGTGACTTTAGCGATGACACTAGCAGCGGCAATTGACATACTTTTAGCATCGCCTTTAATGATGGGCATGACGGGAATATCTATGTCAATGGGCATTGCATCAGATAAAACATATTCTAAAGGTATTTGCTTTTGAACTTTTTTTATAGCGATAATCATGGCTTTTCTACTAGCTTCATAGATGTTTATTTTATCTATTTCTTCTGGAGAGACAATGCCAATGCCATATGTGGTATTTTCAATAATATAATCATAAAATATATTGCGTTTTTTTTCACTTAATTTTTTGGAATCGTTTAAACCTTCTAATTCAAAATTTTCTGGTAAAACGACGCAAGCTGCGACAACCGGACCATAAAGTGGTCCCCTACCGGCTTCGTCAGTACCACCAATTATATTTAGACCTTTGTTTTTTAACTCTCGTTCATATTGCCATAAATCCATGATTATTGCCTACTTTCATATTTATTTTATAAATCTATAATTTGATATTCATAGTTTAGATTATCTAAAAATTTAAACATGTCATCAATTGATATGAAAACGGTAGCGATGTTTTCATTTGGGTGAAAGGTAATAATTTTTTCATTTAAAAGGACTTTATCAATGTATATTTGAATATCTTTTTCTTGATTGTTTATAAGGCCAAATAATGAAACTATACCTGGTTTTAGTTTCATTTTAGCTTGAAGGGCTTCTTCACTGGCAAAATGTAGACGGTCACCGGTTAATTGCCCAAGGGTTTTTAAGTCAACTTTTTTATGTTCGTCTAAAATAATTAAATAAAATTTACGATCTTTTTTTCCAGCTAAAAATAATGTTTTAGAAAGTACGCCTTCATGACCTTTAACATATTCGTCGGCTAGTTCAGTGGTATATGCGGGTGGATGATTTACAATTTTATAATTAATATTCATTTGCTTTAATGTTTCTAATACTTCCTGCATTTTACTATTCCTTCCTATTTATATTCTATCACATATGAGTTTGAGTGCGAAAATATTATTAATAATATTTGTGAGGTTGAAATTTATTTTTTTTTATTAATTTTTTAATCATATGTTTTTGGAGTTTTTGAGCCATACCTGTTTGCATGTTATTTTTTTTAGATAGTTGGTCGACTAATATAGCTTTTATACCATACTTTTTGGCACCAACAATATCAGAGAGTATTTGGTCACCAATAGCAACGGTTTTTTCTTTTTTTGAGGATAATATTTTTAGGGCTTTTTGGTAAGCTTTGATATTAGGTTTTCCAGCTTCACTGATAGATGGTACACCTAATTTTTGAGATATAGGTGCAACTCTTTGTTGATGGTTATTGGAAATTAATAATATTTTAAAGTTTAATTTTTTTAGTTTATAGAATAGTTCTATTGTTTTTTGGGGTACAGTTAAATCGTCAACTTCAGTAATGGTATTATCAATATCAAATAATATGGTATCATAGTTTTTTTCTTTTAGTTTATCATAATCTATCTCATATATGTTTGGAAAGTAATTATCTGGAGTAACTCTGGCTATTTCATCTTTAGAGCCAAACATTACTTTAATGAATGTTTTTAGCATTAAAATATGTTTTAATTTCATGGCATTAAAAATAATCACCGAAGTGACTATTTTGTTTCCTTTTCTAATTTTTCTGTTACGTTTTTAGAAACTTCGATTACTTTGTTTTTAATAGCGTTTGCTGATTTTTCAATTACTGGTGTTCCTTTTTCGATAGTATAGTTGACTAGTTCTTCAGCAGCATCTTTTAACTTTTTAGCTTTCTTTTTGGCTTCTTCAAGAACTGTTTCTTTATCTAATTCGGCTATTCCTTCTTTTAATTCTTCGATTTTAGCTTCAACTGTTTCTCTTACATCATCCATATCAATGTTTTTTACTTTAGCTACTAAATCATCAAACATTTTTTTCAAATCTTCTCTAGTTTCTGAACCTTTTTTAGGAGCAAATAATAAGCCTAATGCAGCTCCAACGCCAGCGCCTACTACAAATTTTCCAATTCCATTACTTTTCTTCGTCATTTTCACTTTCCTTCTTTCTATTAAATAATTTACCGATGGCAGTCGATAAAAAATTTACAATGGTATCACTGAAACCGACTACAGCATCAGTGGTGTTATCAATAATGTTAAATAGGCCATTTAATTTATTTGATTTTTGGCTTACATCATCGACTAATTTATCAATTTTATCTAAAGTTTTTATAGCATTGATAACTAAAATTATTAAGGCAATGACTAATACAATTAATAATATGTAAAAAAATATAGATAATACATCAGCAAAACTAATCATCATTATTTATTCCCCTTTTCATACAATGAATCAATCATACTAAATAATTCTTTATCGCTTATTTTTCTTGGAGCTTTTTTTGTTTGTTCTTCTTCAACTGGTTTATCCATTTCTTCTTCTAATAAATCTGTTAGGTCATCATCTTTTAATGAACCATGTCTTGGTTTTTCAGAGATAGTACTAGCTCCAAAGTCAAAGTCATCTTTAGTAATTGATTTTGTGTTTTCTATAGTTTTTTCTGACTTCTTTGGTTCTGGCTTTTTTTCTTCATCACTAAAAAGTACTCTATTGCCACCAAATAAGGTTGTTTCAATATCAGCTTCTAAGCCTCCATAAGCTTTATTTCTGATAGCATCAACATTAGCTTCTTTTGAACTATAATATGAAGAACGTCCTTCAGTTTTTGAGTTATATTCATCTTTTTGATAACCTTTATCTAAAATTCCATAAACTGGTGAGATAATTGGTGATGGTCTAAATACTCGCTTTTCTTCTTTTGGTGGATTATATACTTCTTTTTTTTGAGTTCTGGTTCTTTTTTCTTCTTTTGGCTCTGGTTTGACATCAATTGTATCAAAATCATTATCATCAAAAAATGGAAATTTATATTCATTTTTGACAGGTTCAGGTTCTATTTCTTCTTTTACTTCCTCTTTTACTATGTCCTCATATTTATCAGAGCGCGCTTTTTTTGGTGAAGGAATTTCTACTTGAATTACTTCTTTTTGAACCCCTTCTTTTTTTGTTTCAGGTTCTTCAACTTCCACTTCTTCAGTAAATAAATTTTTAAATTTATCAATTAGTCCCATTTTAATACACCTCTACTTTTCTTCATAACGTAAGAAGCTATCATTATTATCATTTTTTGAACTAAATACGTTATATTTTTCTTCCTTGTTTTTTAAAAAGTCATCTTCTAATGATAATTTTATTATATTACTGTTGTATTTTATTGTCGATAAAATGTATGAACTATTTAAAACTGTATCGTTGATGTCTTGCTTAGGTACTAAAGCTTCAATTCTGGCATAGTTATATACAAACTCGATTAAATATAGGTCTTTTTGTTTAGTTATTTCTAAATAGCCTATATTATCTCCATTTTTTATTTTCTTAGAATAATATTTACTATTATCAACTTTATAATTAACTGATTTTTGATAATAATAACTAATTTCATCTAGGTATAGATAATAATACACACCATTGGAATATAATTTATCATTAGTTCCACTACTGTCGATATAAGTTACACCTCTTGGTACATAGTACTTATATCCACGTCCCACACGGTTATACAAAGTATTTTCTTTGGATAATACAACACTAACAATATTATCAATACTAGTTGTGTCAATTCTAACGATGGTACAGCCGGTTAGAATTAAAGTAATTAGTCCTAAAAGAATTATTTTCTTCATATATACACCTGCTTACTATAGATTATATCAAATTTTGCTTAATTTTCCTAATAAAGGGCCTGGTTTACATGTAAAATTATGTCTACTTTTTTACTTCAACCATGTAGATTGGATAGCCTAAACTAACAAACCTTTTTTCATATTCAGTTTCGACATTATCAATTTCATCTTTATGAAGGTCTAAGGAGATGCTTTTTATTTTATAATTATAATCGGTAAATGATTTTAAAGAAAATTCAAACAGATGTCTATTATCTGTTTTTTGAATAATATGGTTTGTTTTTTTAAAAATAAAATCATAGCGCTTTAAAAATTTTTGACTAGTTAATCTTCTATCTTCATGGCGATTTTTAGGCCAAGGATCTGAAAAATTAAGATAAATAGTGTCTATTTCTTTATCAAAAATATTTTTAATTTCTGTAGCATCAAAGCGAATTAATTTTAAATTAGGTAAAGTGATATCTTCTAATTTTTGAGTTGCTCTTAAAATGACACTATCGAATTTTTCTATACCAATAAAATTAATGTTTGGATATTTACTTGCCATTTCAATTATGAAATCACCTTTGCCCATACCAATTTCTAAATGAATGGGGTTGTTATTATTAAATAGCGTTTTATATTTTCCTTTATAGTTTTCAGGATTTTTAATTATATAAGGAGATAAATTTATTTTTTCTTTGGCTCCTTTAATGTTTTTTAATCTCATGGGTAATCACCTTTAGTATTATAACATAAACGCACACCAAAAATAAACAAAAGCATATAATTAATTAGAGTAAGAAAGGAGCATGTTTAATGAAAAAAGATCGCGATTGTGGAATGGGTTATCCAGTGTATCCTCAGATGGTACCTAATTTTGGTGGAATGGTGATGCCTGGTCAGATGATTCCAATGCCTAATAATATGAATATGGGGATGACTAATGTGCCTTTAACAAGTGTTCAAAGTACCATTAATAGTAGTGATTTGAATAATCTTACTAACCAAGTTAATAATTTGGAACAACGTGTTAGTAAACTTGAAAATATAGTTAATAAAAATAATTTTAATAATTACAATTCTTCAAATTATCAAATGATGTAAAAAGACCTGGTGCGTATACCAGGTCTTTGGTTATAAAATTATTTTTTAGAAATACTTTTATATATTTTATTCATAATTTCAGCTGTTTTTGCAAGTTTTGCTTCTAATTTGTTATTAATTTCTTGCAATTTTTCATTATCCACACGATATTTTTCGTTTTCCTTTTTAAGGTTAGCAATCTCATTCATGGCATTTTCTTTATCGCTAGTAATTTCGTGATTTAATTGATCTAATTTTTCAATTTCTAGTTGTAGTTTTCTAATTTTATCATCTTTAGCATCCATTTCACTTTGCATGTTTTCATATTTATCAACAAAACTAGATACAGCTGATGTAACTTCATCTAAATCTTCCTCTGCTTTTGAAACTTCTATGGTAGGATTTTCTGGCTTTAACAATTCTGGTTTGACCTCTTTTGGAGCAGAATCCAAGTCTAAATCTTCCATAACATTAGAAAGATTGTCGATTTCATCCAATAAACTTTCAGCTTCTTTTGGAGAAATTTTAACCATTTCATCGACAAAGTTATCATCAATTGGCATTTCTGATTCGTTTGCATTAACTTTTTCTTCATTTGAATTATTACTTTGTTCTTTTAAATATCTGCCATAAATATTTAATTCAGTAATTTTACTCATGATATCTTCAATGCCAACAGCATATTTGTTCATTAAATTACGAATGTTTTTATCTTGAGAATAAGTTTCAAAAAATTCGTCATCATCAGGAATTAAGATGTTAGCTCTAAACATCTGTTTTTCTTCCCTACCTTGTTCACCATCACTAAAGGCAATATCCATGTTTTCAATTACAGCATTAATAAATTCATTTTTTCTTTTAACTGCTTCATCAATTGGCAGTTTTTTAAATGATTTGAATATTTTTTTATTATCTTCTCTAATATCGTGTGCTAATTTTTTTATAGCTAAAAATCTTTCTTTTTCTAACATATTTCCACCTCTTTATTCTTTTATAACCTTTTAAGCTCTTGAATCGTATTTACCATCTTTAGTTGAAATGATAATGTGCTCATGTTCATTAATAAACAATGGTACTTTTACTGTAAGCCCATTTTCTAAGGTTGCCTCTTTAGTCGCATTAGTTGCCGTGTTACCTTTGACACCAGGTTCTGTATGAGCTACTTCATATTCTATTTTTTCTGGTAATGTTATACCTAAAACTTCACCTTTATAGAAAGTTACATCGACTTCCAGACCTTCTTTTAAGTATTTAGCATCATTACCCAAGCTTTCTTTAGGTAAATCCATTTGTTCATAATTTTCCATGTTCATAAAGTTATACATGTCACCATTACTATAAAGAAATTGCATTGGTCTTTTTTCGATTATTGCTTTTTCAAATTTAATGTTTGTATTGAATGTTTGCTCAATTGTTGAACCAGTTCTCAAATTTTTAAGTTTAATGCGGACAAAGGCAGGTCCTTTTCCTGGCTTAACGTGTAAGAATTCTAAAATTAAATAGATATTCCCGTCAATTACAACTGTCATTCCATTTTTAATATCATTAATATTTATCATACTTTACCTCCATGAATTATTTTTTTTCATTGTGCTCTGTATGTTTCCCACACTTAGGGCAATATTTGTTTAACTTTAATCTTTCAGGTGTATTCCTTTTATTTTTTTCTACACGGTAGTTTTCATTTTTACATACACTACATACTAAAGTTACGTTATCTCTAGCTTCGCCTTTTTTTGCCATAATTATCCCTCCTTTTCGCATTTCTTATAATATTATATCAAATTATGGATAAATTTCAAAGTATTTTTTAGAAACTCTATCTGCTAAACGTTTATTTATGGCAGATTGATGACTTGTTTTACCATCTGGCCTTGATATA
>CALVXV010000055.1 GCA_944371685.1 uncultured Bacilli bacterium
AACCTTAGGTTTCTGTGAAGTAGAAAGAGCTTACCGTGAGGTAATAACATCCAAAATTTATTTTGGTATTTTGTTCAAAGTATTATGATATAGATGATGAGAAAAATTCTCTAAATATTTTGCTGTATATAAATTAGCTAAAGATGACATTATATCTTACAAAAGTAAAATATATCCAAAATATAATTTTCTTTTAAATCAAAATAGTATATAATTGATATAGAAAGTAGGGAAATTATGAATAAAAAAGGTTTTTCTTTAATTGAATTACTTGCGGTTATAACTATTTTAGCTGTTATAGCAATAATTACAACACCGGTTATTTTTGGGGTTATTGAAAACTCTAAAATGAATGCGTTTACAAGCAGTGTCGAAGAAATGAAAAATGTAGTCGTTATGGACTATAATGAATATGCTCGGGGGGGCGAGGTTACATATAATTATAGCAATAATGATTTGGTGTGTCCTAAGTGTGATGCAGGAACTGACTTGGAACTTGATTTTACTGGTGATATAGAAGAAGGCCATGGAAGTATTACAGTTAAAGATGGAGAAGTTATTAGTTTGAATATTGAAAATAATCAGTTTAAAGCAACTGATAAAAATGGTAAGGTTGAAACTGTAAAAAAAGAGTAATAAAAAAATTATCCCTTAATATAATTAAGTAAGAATGTACTAGGAGGGATAATAATGATTAATAAAAGAAGTTTATGGTTTTTGACTTTGTTTAGTTTAATTTTGGTACTTAGTGTTTATTATATTACCATGCCAAGTGAACTTTTAATGGCAACTAGCGGTGATGATGAACAAACAAAGACGGTTTCAGCTTCTACAGAAAATGAAGAAAGTGCGGAGTTAGTAGCTTTAAGAGTAGAATCTGAAGAAAAAATGCTTGATGAAATTACCGAATTAAAAAAAGTATTAACGGATTCGAATTCAACAACAGAAGAAAAAAATGCGGCCTTTGAGAAGATGCAGACACTTAATAAAAATAGAGGTACTGAGGAATCTATAGAAAATAAGATTCAAAATGAATTCAATTTAAAATCATTTGTCAGCATTGATGAAACTAGTGTTTCAGTAGTTGTTGATAGCACCAAGCACGATAAAGAACTTGCCAATAAAATAATGAGGTCAGTACAAGAAGAATTTGAGACATCAATGTCTATTTCAGTTAAATTTCAAAAATAACTTTCTTTAATGGAAAGTTTTTTTAGGTGTTTTTCCTTTCACTTATAAGATGTGAATGCATACAATAATATGAATAAATATAAACCATCCCGCCTTAGGAAAGTGAGGAAAATATGAAAAAGGGAATTTTAACTAAACGAGAGCGTGAGATCTTTGAGTTATTAATTCAAAATTATGGTACCAATGAAATAGCAGATATTTTAAAAATAAGTGATAAAACCGTTAGAAATCATATTTCTAATGCAATGCAAAAATTAGGTGTCAAAGGTCGTGCGGGGGCAGTAATTGAGTTACTTAGGCTCGGAGAGATTTCATTATAGGTCATATTAATGACCTTTTTTTCATATCTTTAAAATAGGTGATGGTATGCTAAAAAAAATATCAATAAGAAAAATTGTACTTTCTTCTTTAGCTCTTTTTGCTATGTTTTTAATATATATTATTCCAGCTAATAAAAATAAACTTGATATTAAGGAGGAGTTAGAATATGTAAATACTAATATTGAAAGTACACCAATTTTCTTAATGGATAAAAATAGTTATGTCGCACTTACTAGTGTGGCAGTTAGTGATACTAATATTGAAAGTAAAGCGAGACAGTTGATTAAAGTTTTAACAATAGGAGGAATGGATAGTAAGATTCCTAGTGGTTTTAGTGCAATTATTCCCCCTAATACCGAGGTGCTGAGTTTAAGTTATGAAAATGGTTTGATTAAAGTTGATTTTTCTAAAGAACTACTTAATGTATCTGAACAATTAGAGGAGAAAATGGTAGAGTCGATTGTATATACCTTAACTTCCATTGATAAAGTTGATAAGGTAATAATTTATGTTGAAGGAGATATCTTAACAAAGTTACCTAAAACGAAAATTAATTTACCCTCAACATTAGATAAGACATTTGGAATTAATAAAGAGTTTGATTTAACAAGTACAAAAGATATTACGGATGTTACTATTTATTATATTAATCAAATAAGTGATAATTATTATTATGTACCAGTAACAAAGTACGTAAATGATTCAAGAGATAAAGCAAGTATTATTATAGATGAACTATCAAGTAATTTTGATTTTAATAAAGATTTAATGAGCTTTTTAAACGAAGGCACACAGCTTGTTTCTAGTACACTTAAAGATGGACAAATGCAACTTAATTTTAATGAGAATATTTTAAGTGATAATGTCAGTGAAGCTATCACTAAGGAGACCTTAGATACAATTTCTTTATCAATGGGAGCTAATTATGATATAAAGGAGGTTGTTTTTAATGTTGGAGATAAAGAACTATATAAAGTGGAAGTTGGTTAGGAGTGTAAACTTACTATAATACGACTTCTTTTTTATTTTTTAATATGTTAAAATTAAACTGGTGATAATAATTGAAGGCATATGGTAAAACAATAGAGGAATTATTTAAAGAATTAAATACTACTGAAAATGGTCTTTCTAAGGAAGAAGCTCACAAAAGACTTATTAGTGGTGGTAAGAATGAAATAGTTTATACAAGGAAAAATTCTATTTTGAAAATGATACTAGAACAGTTTACGGATAAAATGATAATTATTTTATTTATTGCAGCTTTTTTATCGTTTATTTTAGGAGAACAAGCTGAAGGTGTGGTAATTTTAATTATTATAGTTATTAATGCGATTATTAGTATTTTTCAGGAGAAGAAAGCAGCCGATGCGGTTGAGGCTTTGCGGAATATGAATGCTCCGATGGCTAATGTTATTAGAGATGGCAAAGTGCAAATGGTACCTTCTAGTGACATTGTCATAGGTGATATTATTTATTTAGAAGCTGGAGGAATTGTGCCGGCAGATATTAGACTTATTCATGATAATGGACTTATGATAGATGAGTCAGCACTTACTGGCGAGAGTGAAGCTGTATCCAAGGATGCATCGGTTATTTTAAAAGATGATTTAGCTTTAGGTGATAGAGTGAATATGGCTTTTTCAGATACCATTATTAATTATGGAACAGGAATGGGCGTTGTGGTTGATACAGGTATGAATACGGAAGTTGGAAAAATTGCTCATATGCTTTCTAATACTGATGAGTTAGATACACCACTTAAGAGAAAATTAGAGGTGGTTGGTAAGAACCTTAGTATTGTTGGAATTATTGTTAGTGTTTTAATTTTTATAATTGGTTTTATTTATGGTAAGGATGTTATTTCATTACTTATGATTTCAATATCTTTAGCTATTTCTGTAATACCTGAGGGGCTTCCAGCAACGGCAACGATTGTTATGGCTTTAGGGGTTCAACGAATGGCTAGTAAGAATGCACTTGTTAAAAGACTCCCAGCTGTTGAGACTTTAGGTAGTGCGAGTGTGATATGTACAGATAAAACAGGGACTCTTACTCAAAATAAGATGACGGTAGTTAAAGTTTTGTTTTATAACGAATTTGTTTTAAATAAAACTAGTTTGCTTCCGAAAGATTTTCTTATGGGATGCAGATTATGTAATAATGCCTCTTTGGATGAAGGAATAGTTGGTGATCCAACTGAGGTAGCACTTTTAGAGTATGTTAAAAAGGAAGATGTTAAATTATTTAAAAAATCATTTAAAAGAATATTTGAACAACCTTTTGATTCTAATAGAAAAAGAATGAGTGTTGTTCATGAGATAGATGGTGAATATAAGTGTTATACTAAAGGAGCGGTAGAGGAATTATTAGAATTATGTCCATATATTTTAAAAGATGATGAAGTTATTGAGCTTACTTTAGATGTTAAGAAAAAGATCTTAAATGAGTGTGAAAAGCTATCATCAAAGGCTTATAGAATTTTAGGATTTGCTGGAAAAAAGATAGATTTTATACCAAATGAAGGAAATAATATTGAATATGATCTAGTTTTTATTGGAATATCATGTATGATTGATCCACCGAGGAAAGAAGTTGTGGGAGCAATTAAATCACTTCAAGATGCGTATATTAAAGTGGTGATGATTACTGGTGATCATAAACTTACTGCAAGAGCCATTGCAAGACAAATAGGCATTTATCATGATGGTGATTTAGTGATAACTGGTGAGGATTTAGCTAGGATAAGCGATGAACAGTTAAAACAGATGGTTTCTAAAATTACCGTTTTTGCAAGAGTGGCTCCAGAAGATAAGCTTAGAATTGTTGGGGCATATAAAAGTAATGATGAAGTTGTGGCGATGACTGGCGATGGAGTAAATGATTCGCCAGCATTAAAAACGGCTGATATTGGTGTTGCGATGGGCCGGGTTGGTACAGATGTGGCTAAAGATGCTGCAGATATACTTCTTTTAGATGATAATTTTGCGACTATAGAAGTGGCGGTTAGAGAAGGAAGGCGGGTTTATAGTAATATTCAAAAGGTAATTCAGTTTTTACTGTCTGGTAATATTGCAGAAGTTTTAGTAGTTTTCTTTTCAACTTTATTCAATTTATCAGTACCAATTTTAGCGGTTCATATTTTGTTTATTAATTTGGTAACGGATACACTTCCTGCTTTAGCACTTGGAGTTGATTCAGAAAATCCTGATGATATGAAGAAAAGACCAGTTAAAAAAGATAGTTTATTTGAAAAGGGACTTGTGACACGAATAATATTTTATGGGGGTTTAATTGCGATTATTTCGATGTTTGCTTATTTGATTGGTTCAAGAAACAGTTATAAAGATGGAATTACGATGTCATTTTTAGTTTTATGTTTATCACAAATTGTTCATGCTTTGAATCAACATTCTGTAACTTTATCGGTGTTTTCTAAGAAACATCCTAAAAATAAATATTTATATTTAGCGATGTTTGCTTCATTTTTAATATTAATGTTTGTGGTGTTGGTTCCACCGGTTGCTAATTTCTTTTCACTTGTTAATTTGAATTTTAATGAGTGGGTTATTGTTGGATTACTTTCAATTACTCCACTTATTATTCTTGAAATATTTAAGTTAGTTAGAAACATTTGATATGTTTTTTAAAAAAGCGTATAATGAACAAAGAATAGGGGGAGTACTATGGAAGATATATCAAAAAAAATAGAACTTATAGATAAATATTTTAGAGCGGCCAATTATTTATCTGCTTGTCAACTTTATTTACTAGATAACCCACTTTTAAAAAGAAAACTAGAAAAAAGTGATTTAAAAAAGAAGATTGTTGGTCACTGGGGAACTGTACCATCACAAAATTTTGTATATGCTCATTTAAATAGATTAATTAAAGATAATAATTTAAATATGATTTATATATCTGGACCGGGCCATGGTGGAAATAGTCCACTTGCTAATGTATATTTAGAGGGTACCTATAGTGAGATTTATCCTGATATTACCATGGACGAAGAAGGTCTTAAAAAATTCTTTAAACAATTTTCATTTCCTGGAGGTGTACCTAGTCATGCTGCCCCTGAAACTCCAGGTTCAATTAACGAAGGCGGAGAACTTGGCTATTCTTTAGCGCATGCCTTTGGAGCAGTATTAGATAACCCTGATTTAATCGCTTCTGTGGTTATTGGTGATGGTGAGGCAGAAACTGGACCACTAGCTACATCTTGGCATGGTAATAAGTTTATTAATCCTAAAACAGATGGTATTGTTTTACCTATTTTAAATTTGAATGGTTATAAAATTAGTAACCCAACTATACTTGGAAGAATGAGTGAGAAGGAACTTGGTAGTTATTTTTACGGTCTAGGTTGGCATCCTTATTTGGTCGAAGCTAAAGATATAAATGTTTTACATAAAAAAATGTATTATACATTAAATAGAGTGTTAGAGGAAATTAAAGCCATTAAAAGTGGTAAATTTAAGGGTAAGGTTATTTATCCAATGATTATTTTAAAGACACCTAAAGGTTTTACTGGACCAGATGTTGTTGATGGTAAAAAAATTGCAGGCACTTTTAGAGCTCATCAAGTTCCTGTACAAGTAGATACAGATGAACATATAGAAATTTTAGAAAAATGGCTTAGAAGTTATAAACCAGAAGAATTATTTGATAAGGCTGGACATCTTAATTCAGAAATATATGAAATTATTCCGACTGGTAGATATAGAATGGGAGCCAATCCTAATGCGAATGGTGGTCTACTTAGAAGAATAATCAAACTGCCTGATGTTCAAGAGTTGGCAGTCCATTTTGATGGAAGGGGAACTTATAAAACACAAGATATGCTAGAGCTAAGTAAGTATATTAGGGATGTTTATAAACTTAATGATAATTTTAGACTATTTTGTCCAGATGAAGCCATGAGTAATAGACTTTATGAAATATTTACAGCTACGGAAAGGGACTGGCAAGAAGAAATTAAAGATGATGATGAGTATTTAAGTAAAGATGGCCGAATTGTTGATAGTTTTTTATCAGAACATTTTTGTGAAGGTTTACTTGAAGGTTATTTACTTACTGGTAGACATGGTGTTTTTGTCAGTTATGAAGCTTTTATTAGAGTTATTGATTCTATGGCTGGACAGCACGCTAAGTGGCTTAAAGTATGTCAAGATTTAAAATTTAGACGTGATATTTCTTCACTTAATTATGTATTAACATCTAATGTTTGGCAACAAGATCATAATGGTTATACTCATCAAGATCCTGGATTTTTAAATCATATGGCTACTAAAAAAGATAGTATTGTGAGAATGTATTTACCAGCAGATGCAAACAGTTTACTTGTTTGCTTTGATGAATGCATGAAAACTAAAAATCAGATTAATATTATGGTAGCATCCAAGCATCCTAGTATGCAGTGGCTTACAATGGATGAAGCAAAAGCTGAATTTAAAAAAGGCCTTGCTATTTGGGAGTGGGTAGCTAATGATGATAACCCTGATATTGTTTTAGTTTCTATTGGAGATTGTCCAACTTTAGAGATGCTTGCAGCTACTAAAATTTTAAAAGAAAACTTTCCTAATTTGAAAATTAGATTTGTGAATGTTTTAGATTTAATGTGTTTAAAAACTTCTACAGAATATTCTAAATCTCTTAGTGATGATGAATTTGATTTGATTTTTACTACTGATAAACCAGTTATTGTAGCTTTTCATGGATATCCCTCTTTGATCTACGAATTTACTTATTTTAGACATAATAGAAATATAATTGTTCATGGATATGAAGAAGAAGGAACAATTACAACACCATTTGATATGAGAGTTTTAAATGAAATTGACCGCTATCATTTAGTTATAGAAGCTATTCGTCATTTAAATTTAGGTGTTGAAGGAAAGCATGTTATGTTAGAGATGGAAAGGTTACTTAAAAAGCATCACAATTATATTAAAGAGTATGGCGTGGATATGCCAGAGGTTACAAAGTGGAAGTGGCAATAATTTGTCATTTCTTTTTCTTTGGTTTATAATATAATTGGTGAAGAAAAATGGCTGGAATAAATAGATATAGACTTGTTTACCATTATTTTGATGGTGGTAAAAAAGTTTTTGATGTTAAATATGAAGATGGAACCCATAGAGATAAGTTTATGTTGACAGAAATTGATGCTTTGACTTCTAAATTTTCTAATGATGTTGAACTGTCAAAGATGCTTAATTTGGTATCCGATAATTACCAAAATGGCTGTTTTATTATTGAATATAATAGTAATGGGAGTACAAAAACTTTGGAAACTATTTTTAATGATATTCCCTCTTTAGGCCAGTTGGCTCAAAAAAACCTTAGAAGATCAAATATTTCTAAAGAAGATGTGGAAAGTTACATGAATGACTTTTTGAAATTAGTAAAAGAAGATAAAGAATTTTTAAAGTTTATCTTATCACGTAGATATACGAATGATTATTTTAAGTCAGCTTTAAGTTATTATTTAAGACTTAAAAAATCTGATGAGAAAGAAGCACAAAATATTCTTTGGGAAGCTAGAGCTAATTTAAAAAAAGAGTTTACCAGATATAAAACAGTAAGAGGAATCGAAATTGGTAAACGTAATTATAAACTGTTTAAAGAAAAAAAAGATATTCCTAAAGTAAATGGGACACTGACAATTTTACAAAGAGCTAAAATAGAATATGAGTTAAATCATCCTGAGAAGGCGCAGAAAAGTAAACCTAAAAAAAGAAGGGTTATCGACGGACAGATGGCTTTGTTTGATGTAGAACCTTATACTAATAATGAATATAAAAATAACTTTAAAAAATAATTAAAAAGTAAATGATTGTTTTGTTCATTTACTTTTTT